>JAWOHX010000098.1:0-32162 GCA_046484975.1 Clostridia bacterium | reverse complement strand
CAAATGGATCCGGAATCACAGGCGCCACGGTCCAGGTGACGGAAACGGGCAGCTCGGTCCTGACCGGGACGGACGGTTCCTACCAAATGGATGGCATCCCGGCCGGCCAATGGAATGTAGCCGTTTCAGCGGATGGTTATGTGTCTTTGACCAAGGCGGTGACAGTGGAAAAAGACACGGTGTCCAGTTTGGATTTCCAGCTGGCCGTCACTCCGGAGTACACCGGGTCTGACATGCATGTGGCCAGCATCAGTTTCACCGAGAAAAGGTTCGGTTTGAAGTTCATCGACCTGACAGTGCTTGTCAAGGTTGTGTCCTCGGAGGACGGCCTCCCACTTGCGGAGGCCAGGATGGAGATGACACTGACGTATGAAGGAGGAAGTTGGCAGTTCACCGGACTCACCAACACAAACGGCACATGCACTTTCGTCTCTAAAAAAGTCAGCCCGGGCACCTACGAAGCCACCGTGACGATCCTTGACCATATGCTGTACATCTGGGATGACAGCCAGGGTGTGACATCCGGTGTCTATATCGTGCAATAGAGAGAAAAGGCTTGGTTGATTGATGAGAAAGAACCGAAGGGGAGCGGGAAACCGTTCCCCTTTACATCAGCAGGCCATCGGGCTGTCTAGGAGAGAATTCCATGTTTCAAGGGAACCATCTGGTCTCAGAGCCCGTCAAGTGGTAGAATGAATGATGAAGACGGGCCTGCACGGACCAAGGAGAACATGATTGGCTCACTCAAGAGGAAAGGAATTCTTAAAAACGATGTCATACAACACAGCAAAGACAGAAGAATCATTTTCATTCTACGTCCGCAGTTCGGTGCATCTCATGCTCCATGTGGCCGGTGTCACCTTCCATGACTACTATACCGACCCCCGGGCTGGAATCAAGGTTTTTGGTGCAGACTCTTTCCGCAAAGCCGACGATATGTTCGACGGTATCCTGGAGCCGGTGGGCATTGGCACCCCGGCCATTTCCTACGGCCATTTAAGCAGTCTCGGATTTGAGCTTGTTTTTCCCGACGGGATGGGTGAGGTGAATTATGTCCGGCAGGAAAAATCCCCGGACGAATGGATCCAGCTCCTGCAGCAGGACATTTCGCTGTCTGTCCTCGGGCAGTTCTTCCTGGACTACCGGGACAAGCTCAAGGATGCATATCCAGGAAGGGATGTCTCGTGGAACATGGGATACCAGGGTCCGCTGACATCCGCCTATGAGCTCAGGGACATGGACATCTTCTGCGACCCGTATGACGACATGGCCAAAACCAAGAAGTTCCTGGATGCAGTGGGTCTGAGCACGTCACGGTATATCCGGATGTACAGGGAAATCAACGGCGTCCCGCAGTTCATGGAGTCCGCTGGCATGTGCGACGATGTGGCTTCCATGTTTCCCCCGAAGCTGTGGGAGGAGTTGGTTCTACCCTATTGGGACAGGTTCTACCGGAACCTGACAGACGGGACGAGGCACCTGCACTGCGAGGACATGACGGTGGACCATGTGAAGTTCCTGGACCGGCTGGGCATCAGCCGCTTTGATCCATCGGTTTCCCATAAGCTGACACCGGGAAAGATCAAGGCGAACACATCCGTCCCCTTCGCATGGAGGCTGGTGGATTTCCATTACAGCGAGATGACGAGGCAGGATGTCCGGGACTGGGTGTTCAAAGCCGTGGAGGAGGGTGCCAGCGAGGTCTTCACCTACGCCACCAACCTGCATGCGGACAACGAAGGAATCGGCAAGGTCAAGGAGTTTCATCAGGCAGCCGGCCTGGTGCAGCAGATGATGAAAGAGGGAGCAACCAGGGAGGACATTGGGAAAATGGTCAGCCAGCAGGGAAGAAAAAGATTTTTTGACAACTGGCCCCATCCAAGGGAGATGATATGAGAAACAACAAATACAGGAGCATTCTGAACTGGGTCTTCCCTGTGGTGGTGGTTCTGGTCATCCTAACCGGGGGCATTTTTGAGACTGCATTTGTCCTCATCGGGTACATCGTCTACCGATTCTATACGGAGAGGGACAGGATCCATTCCTATTATGGGAAAAAACATTACCTGAAAGGCAAACTCGGGAAATCCGTGGAGAGGTATGAAAAAGCTTTCAACACGAATATGGCGGAAAACAAGGTCATCATATCGTATGTCTATTCCCTCATTCTTTCCGGGGACATTGAGAAAGCCAACGAGATCATGGACTTCGTCCGGGAAATCGACAAAAAAGAGGACATCGAGTCCAGCCTGCTGATCTGTGAAGCCCTGCTGAAATGGAAGAACACGGGGAACATCCGGAGTGGAATCATCCTGATGGAATCCGCCGCCAGTGAATTAAAGAACAGCTCCTACTATGCCAACCTGGGAAGGCTTTACCTGCTATCCGGCCAGTTCGTGCAGGCCAGTGCACTGACCCGGGAAGGATATGAATACAACAGGAACAATTCTATAATCCTGGAAAATCTGCTTTATCTTCTGCTCAAGGACAAAGAAGATGAAAAAGCCCTTCCCGTGGCCAAGGAACTGCTCAAGGCAGGACCTCATACCCCGGATGCCTTATATTACTCCGCCCTTGCCTTTGAAAACAGCAAGAATTGGAAGATTGCCGGGAAATTGTACAAAAAGGCCATGGAATACGAGCATACGGCCTTATCCCTGGTGGATCCGGAGTCAGTCAGACAGAAAGGAGAATGAAAATGTACGGAGAAAAAAGTTATTTCTTTTATAAGGGAGCGAAGCAATTGACTTTTCTATACATCCTTCCTTTTGTACTGTTTGCTGTGGGCCTTCGTATGCTCATGTTATCGCCCATCCCTTTCCTGATTTTCACCCCCTATGCGCTCTTTAGTATTATGATGGGCATCCCTCGGATGATAGCCGCAGGAGGCTTGAAAAAATATAAGAAAGGTCGGTACAAAAAAGCACTGGAAACAGTGAAAAGGTCATTGCGAATGCCTTTCTGCCCTGAAGAGGTGAAGATATTCTATGCGCATCTTCTCATATTGAAAGAGGAATATGCCCTTGCTGGGGAACTGCTAGGCAAGGTGAAGCCGGACAAGCTGACCTATGCGGAAGAAGCAAAGCATGCGGCCAACCTGGCCTTTCTCCTATGGAAGACGGAAAACGTGGGAAAAGGCATCGAATACATTACCCCGAAGATGAGCAGAGGCGCAGATGAGGGCATTTGCTATGCCGCAGGGAAAATGCTCAATGCAGCACAAAATTACCTGGAAGCGAGAACGTATTTGGAGACGGCGGTGGAAAGTTATACGAACCACAAAGGGATTCACAACAACCTCTGTTACTCCTATTTTCACACCAGGCAGTTTGATCAGTTTAAAATTAAATTCCGGGAAGTTTATCGTGATTTTGGTGGGGCAGAAAGTGACACCCTGTTCCAGATGGCCCTTCTGAAGGAACAAGAGGAGCAGGTCGATGAGGCCAAGGAGTTCCTGAGAGAGGCACTTCGAATGGAGCCAGTGTCTACTGACATCCATGGGAAAGAGGAAATTAAGGGGCGTCTGGAAAGACTGGAAGGATAAAGCACATGTGGCTGAAAAAAGCGGCGGCGTTCCTGTTGCGATATTTCTATATCATCATCGGGGCGGTCATCGGGGCTGTCGGCATCAATGTATTCCTGGTGCCCAACAAAATCGCTCCGGGTGGAGTCACCGGACTCGCCACCATCCTGTATTATGCCACAGGCATGGCGCTTCCCGTTGGTGTTCTGATCATCATCATAAACATTCCTATCTTTATCGCGGGGTTTTTCATCCTTGGAAGGAACACCATGTTCCGGGTGGCATTCACCACCGTGGTGTTTTCCCTTGCCATTGACCTCACCGCTTCCTTTACCCATGATCTCGCCCAGAGGTACATTGATATCCAGAATGCCGACCACCTGTTGCTGTTCGCCCTGTTTGGCGGAGCCATCATGGGTGTGGGGCTGGGCATCATATTTAAAATGCGCTCCAATACAGGAGGGGTGGACCTGCTGGCTGAGATGTTTCTGAGAAAAGGTGTCCGGCTGAGCATGGGACAGACCATGCTCATCATGGATGCCATCATCGTGGTCACTGCCTCGCTGGTTTTCCAGAGCATCCTGATTGGACTCTATACCATCATCGCCATCTTTGTATTTTCCCGGGTGGTGGACGGGATTCTGGACGGCATCGAGTCCGCCAAGGGTTTTTTCATCATATCGGACCATCCGGAGGAAATATCCCAGGCCATCCTGAAAACCATGAACAGGGGTCTGACAGGCCTGAAGGGAACAGGGAAATACACAGGCAACGAGAAAGAGGTCCTGTTCTGCGTGGTACGGCCCATTCAGATACCCGCCATGAAGAGGCTCATCAAAAGCATCGACCCCAAAGCGTTCGTTATCGTAACCGATGTACATGAAGCTCTAGGGGAAGGATTCAAAGGCTTTGACAACAAAAACACCTGACTGTATACTGGATGCAGGATAAATACCCAATCGTCAGAGGAGAAATAACATGGATAAAAGAATGCTTTTTACGTTAAAGAAGCAAGCTGTCGTCATCAGGAAACACATCATTGACCAGGTCTATCATGCAAAGAGCGGGCATATAGGAGGATCCCTTTCCTCTACGGATATCATGACCTTTCTGTATTTCAACGAGATGAAGGTGAATGCAGGAAATCCCCTTGATCCGGACAGGGACCGGTTCGTCCTGTCCAAAGGCCACTGTACCCCGGCATTGTATGCCATACTGGCGGAGAAGGGCTTTTTCCCCCGGGAGGAACTGAAGAAATTCCGAAGGATCGACAGTTTTCTCCAGGGCCATCCGAGCATGAAGGATGTCCCCGGTGTGGACATGTCCACAGGCTCCCTGGGCCAGGGTATCTCGGCTTCCGTCGGGATGGCCATTGTGGGGAAAGCCGACGGGAAATCCTATCGCGTCTATTGCATCATCGGAGACGGAGAGTTGCAGGAAGGTCAGGTGTGGGAAGCTTTCATGGCGGGAGCCCATTACAAGCTGGACAACCTGACGGTTTTCCTGGATCACAACGGACTGCAGATTGACGGGAAAATAACAGACATCATGTCACCGGAATGCGTGATTTTGAAATTCAAGGCCTTCAACTGGAATGTTCTCGTGATTGATGGACATGATCTGGAGCAGATCGAAGCTGCCGTTCAAAAAGCAAAGCAGACCAAAGGCAAACCAACCGTGATTGTCGCCCAGACCGTCAAAGGGAAAGGTGTCTCCTTCATGGAGAACAAGGTGGGATGGCACGGTGTCGCACCCAATGAAGAGGAACGGAATATGGCAATCAAGGAATTGGATGAATATGCGGTGAGACTGGAGGAGGAAAACAATGGCTGAAAAAATTGCGACCAGACAGGCATACGGAGACGCCCTGGCTGAATTTGGGGCAAATGAGAACATCGTCGTTCTGGATGCCGATTTATCCAAGAGCACCAAAACGGATAATTTCAATAAGGTATATCCCGAAAGGTTTTTTAATATGGGGATTGCTGAGGCCAATATGATGAGTGCAGCAGCAGGGATGGCCACCTGCGGGAAAACGGTTTTTGCCAGTACTTTTGCTATTTTTGCTGCCGGCAGGGCTTGTGAACAGATCCGGAATTCCATCTGTTACCCCAAATTGAACGTGAAGGTATGCGCCACCCATGCCGGGATATCGGTGGGAGAGGACGGAGCAAGCCACCAGGCCATAGAGGATGTGGGAATCATGCGGAGCCTTCCCAACATGACAGTGATTTCACCGGCGGATGCGGTGGAGACACGGCTGGCAGTGAAAGCCTGCATCGAATATGTCGGCCCGGTCTATATGCGGCTGGGAAGGCTCAATGTGCCTGTCATTTATGACGAGACATATGCCTTTGAATGGGGAAAAGGAGTTCTGCTCAAGGACGGAAGCGATGTCTCCATCATCGCCACAGGACTGATGGTCCACGAGGCGTTGAAGGCATATGATATCCTGAAGGAAAAGGGAATCGATGCGAGGATCATCAACATCCATACCATCAAACCCATCGACAAGGAAATCATCATCAATGCCGCCAGGCAGACCAGGGCCATTATCACCGTGGAAGAACACAACATCATCGGAGGACTGGGAAGCGCCGTATGCGAGGTTTTGTGTGAGAACCACCCGGCGCGGGTGAAAAGGATGGGAATGATGGATACCTTCGGGAAGTCCGGGACGCCGGACCTTCTGATGCAGGAATACAAGCTGACTGCCAAGGATATCGTTGAAAATGTTTTGGAAGCCTTGAAATCAGATGATGCTTTTTGAGAGCCATGCTCACCTGGACGACAGCCAGTTCGATGCTGACAGGGACCGGGTCATACGGGATGCATATGAAGCGGGTGTCAAGGCCGTCATCAATGTAGGCGCTGATATGTCGTCCAGCCGGGCATCCATTGATCTGAGTGAAAAATATCCGTTCATATGCGCCTCGTGCGGGATTCATCCCCATGAGGCCTCTTCCTATGGCAGGGAAATGGAAGAGGAGCTCATGTGCCTTCTTCGGCACCCGAAAGCCGTGGCAGTGGGAGAGATTGGCCTGGACTATTATTACGGAAGTGATCAACGGGAAAAACAGAAAGAGGTCTTCAGGAAGCAGATACAACTTGCCAGACAACTGAAAAAACCTGTCATCATCCATAACCGGGAAGCACACAAGGATTGCTGGGACATCCTGCTGGAAGAAAAAGCCCATGAGAACCGCGGGGTCTTTCATTGCTATTCCGGAAGCGGCGAGATGGCAAGGCAGATTCTGAAATATGATTATTACATCTCGTTCACCGGGGTGGTCACGTTCAAGAATGCGAGGAAAGTGTTGGAGGCCGTTCAGGTGGTGCCCCTGGAAAGGCTGCTTCTGGAAACCGACAGCCCCTACCTTTCACCGGAACCCCATAGGGGGAAACGGAATGACCCGGGCAATCTGGTCCATATCGCCAGGAAAATCGCGGAAATCAAAGGAGTGGATGTGGAAAGGCTGTGTGAGGCCACATGGGACAACACCCTGCGCCTTTTCCCCGATTTTACCTTTGGCCGGGGATATGGTAAAATATGATATAGGTTTAGAAAATCGGAGGTTCAAATGAAAAAAGCCGCGATCATCATCGGCAGTGTGGTTTTATTTATTTTGCTTGTTGGTTTCAACTATCTGATGTGGGAAAACTCATCAAAAAGCGAAGACATAAAAAAACTGGAAAGCGAGACGGCATCCATGGACAGGAGCGTGATTCTGCTTTCCAACCTGTATACTGAACTGGAAGCGAAATACGAAAAAGCGCTTATGGAAAACAATTACCTGCAGCAGCAGAACAAGGACAATGAGGAGGCGATATTCCAACTGAGTTCCAACAATGTCGCCAACAGCATGATTATCGTTGAAAAAAATGCACTGATCAATGAATTGAAAAAAATAGCAGACGATGAGGTTTTCAATGCAATCCTGCAGAACTGGATCAAACGGATCAATGAAGAGGATTTCTTCGCTGCACATAACCTGCAGGGACAAAGGAACATTTTTGAAACAGGTTCTTTTTATAACATGACAGACATGGAGAGGCAGTTCGAGAATGTGGAAAGAATCGAGCTGGTGACACTGAATAAAAGAATGCCTTTGTCCTACCTGCGCGACCATTATGCCGAATACATCCAGTATGACGGAGTCATGTTGGTCACCCTGAAACAAGACGAGGATGGGCCACTGGAAAACCCCTTGTTTGTCGACGGGGAGAATGCATTTACCGTGACTTTCGAGTTCAACACCATGTATTCCGGGTTCATGCTATCCAACATCAACATGCGAAAATGACCAAATGCGTGGGTTCATGAATTTGACAAATTGATTTATATTGTTTATACTCTCTCTAATATTCATCTGGGAGGAACACGTGACGGCTCATCATGACAATAAAATGAAATATAAGATCATCAGATACACAGTGATGGGACTGATTGTCCTGATGGCATGCACCTTTTTCACATGTTATTTGTTTGAGAGCAATCTCAAGGATGTGGTGATCAACTACAACGGCTATGTATATGGGACCAGGACCCTGGACAACACGTATGAGGATTTCATCAACAGCAACAACATTTTCGTGGACAGTCGTGTGGATTTCATCAATGTCCCACTGGAACAGCCCCTTGAGAATGGGAACGTGAATGAGATCATGATAAAATCCGCAGTACCCGTGACGATATTCCACGACAAAGAGGAAAAACGGGTCATGACCTTTCGGGAGACCGTGGGAGAAGTCCTGGAAGAGTTCTTGATTCCCATTTATGACAGGGATTACATCGTTGGCCTGTCCACGGAAAGCCAGGTCGTCAACAACATGGCCATACAGGTCGTCCGCGTCACCAAAGGAGTGGAGATTCAGAAAACAGCCATTCCCTTTTTCCTGACCCTGGAAGAAAATCCGAATATGGCCATCAATGAGACCGTTGTGTCCCGGGTTGGCGAACCCGGAGAGAACTGTGTGATCTATGAGATCACTTATGAAGACGGCAGGGAAGTCCGGCGAAAAGTGATATTCGACGAAGTCATAAAACAGTCCGTCAACCAGGTGGTGGAGTACGGTACCATCCCCGTCATGCGCATCCCTGGCACAGACGAGTATTTCAAATATTTATCAGTGAAGAACATGGTTGCTACAGCTTACACGCTGTGCCCCACGGAAACCGGTGGCAAGGAACCAGGGCACCCGGCATACGGGATTACCTTTTCCGGGATCCCCGCGGAACGGGGGGTCATCGCCGTGGATCCCAGTGTCATCCCCCTTGGCACGAAGGTGTACATCGAGTCCCTTGACAAAAGATTCCCGGACTACGGCATTGCCATCGCAGGGGACACGGGCAGTGCCATCATCGGGAACAGGATTGATCTGTTCATGGACGAAAAGGCCGAAGCCCTGAGATGGGGGATCCGGACCGTCCGGGTATACATCATTTATGAAGAATGATCCCAATGATTTTTTTTCCCTTCTGAAAAAGCACAATGTCAGGATGTCAAAATCCCTGGGCCAGAATTTTCTCCATGACCGGAACGTCGCGGCGAAGATCATTGAAGGCGGGGATTTTACGAAAGAGGACCTGGTTATCGAAGTGGGCCCCGGCACCGGAAGCCTGACGCTGGGCATTGCAGAAAAGGCAGGGAAGGTACTGGCAGTGGAAATCGACAAAAATCTGGTTTCATTGCTTGAGGAAAGAACCAGAGGATATGCCAACATCGACATTTGCCACAAGGATATCCTGAAAGCGGACATCACAAAAGATCTTCTGGAGAGATATCCGGAGTATCCGGAGTATAAGGTCATTTCCAATCTTCCCTACTATATCACCACCGCCATCATCATGAAATTCCTTCAGCATTCCCATGCCCCGGAATCCATGGTTCTCATGATGCAGAAGGAAGTGGCGAACAGGATCTGTGGGAAAACCGGCACCAAGGAATACGGGAGCCTCAGCATCGCTGTCCAGTATTACTGCAAGCCGGAAAAATTGATGAACGTGAGCCCCGGCTGCTTCACGCCGAGGCCGGATGTCATGAGCACAGTGGTGAGGCTGGAAAAAAGAAAAACACCCGGGGTGTCTGTAAAAAACAAGGAAATGTTTTTCAAAACCGTGAAATCAGCTTTCGCCCAGAGAAGGAAGAAAGCAGTGAATTCCATATCAAGTACCCTCGGCATTCCCAGGGACAAGGTGGAGGAGGTTTTTCTCACTCATGGCCTGGATCCCCTGAAACGGGCGGAGCAGCTTTGCATGGAGGACTTCGCCAGGATATCGGATTCCCTGGTGGGGTTGTCAGAATCTCTTTCTCATTGAGCTTTGTTTCAACTGTTCAAACTTATTGATCAGATAATCCTCATTCAGGGCATAATACATTTTTTTATTGATGACAGTACCGTTGACAATGAAAGCATTCAACAGGAGGTCCAGATGATAGCTGGCGGTGGATATCACCAGGTTACACGCCCTTGCAATCTCCCCGACATACATCTTGCGCTGGCTCAACAAGGAGATCATGTTCAGACGATTCTTGTCTGATAAAGCCTTGAAAAACAACTCGTTTTCTGAGAGGATGTCCTTTACAGACACGGAGGACAGGGTTTTCTCATATTCCATGCCTAAAAATACATAAATGGATTTCTTATTTTTTCCTGAAAGGGTGAAAAGTGAGTATTCATTGATAAAGGAATAGGTGAAGATGAGTTCTTCATATTTTTCCGGGTGTACCTTTTCCATGAAGGGTTTCAGTTCCGTGTTCAAAAAATTCTCCCCGTCGGTTCGCACTTTTACAGAAAGCTTCTTGTTGAAACCCCGGATTTTTTCCACATGGGTGCTGTATTCCCTTTTGATCCTTCTTTTGATGCGGTGGAGAAAAAGCTGGAGAGGTTCCATGACTTCCTCCGGGTTGCTGAAAAGCCCCATGATCTCCAGCTTCTGCTGGGGAGAGATGCCCAGCTTGTGTACGAAGGGGAAAAGAGTGTCTTTTTTTGTTAACATGCCCCGGTAAAAGTCCATGTTTCTGTTCCCGGCCGTATCATTGTCATAATAGGCCAGCAGGGAAGCTAGAGTCTCCTGCGAATCGGGTTCAAAAATTCTTTGGATGAACTCATCCAGATTCTTGCATTCCAACATCATCCTGCAAAAGGTGTGGGAAGCATAACTGGACTTGTTCTCATCGGCGGTGAAAAATAATGAAAGGCCTGGCACATCATGGTCGAAACCCTCCCAGATCCTGGCCAGGGAATCCGCCACTTCCTTGCTGGGCTCCATTCCTCCACCACCCTTCATCATGAAGTCGGGCTGGTTGTAACCGTAAATGACCACCTGTAGGAAATCATAAATAACGGGAATATCATTATTAAAGCCAATTTTCATATCATTCACATCCGTTCAAGAAATATATATCAATATTATACCTCATTTCGATTGTATTATAACAGGACCTGCCCGTCTTTTTAATATGCAGCGTAAAAACAAAGGATTAATGCAGTGCTTGTTTTGCATAGTCTTTTTGTTTTATTGTATAATGATATCAGAATATATGGATATGGGGTGTTTCCATGAACAAAGTTCGTATACGGATTGCCGGAAAGGATTACCGGATAGTAGGAACCGAACCCGAGGAATATATACAGAAAGTCGGCCTGTATGTAGACAAGAAAATGACAGGCATACTGGAACAGGGCGACAGCAAACTCAGCACGGTCATGGCAGCGGTCTTATCCTGCATCAATATTGCAGATGACTATTTCAAGGAAAGGGACCGGGCCAATCAGCAGAAAAGCCGCATGACCGAACTGGAAGCCAAGGTCCGTGATCTGGAACAGATCGTCAGGACATTGGAAGGCAAACAGGAAAGCCTCATCGGAAAATATGATGAGATCAAGATCCAGCTGGCAAAAAAGGAAACGGAACTCAACCAGTTGAGAGGGTTATGAGGGACAAGATTACCATCTACATAGAGAAATGCAGGAAGGATGCCGTGATACCGGTATATTCCCATGAGCATGATGCAGGCATGGATGTCTGTTCTGCTGAGGAGATGATCCTGCATCCCCGGGAGACGAAAATCATACCCACAGGGTTGAAGGTCTGCATTCCCCCGGGTTATGAGATACAAATCCGCCCAAGGAGCGGGATATCATACCGGACGCCCTTAAGGCTGTCCAATGCTCCCGGGACCATCGATACAGGCTACCGCGACGAGATTGGGATTCTGATGACCAACACCTCTCAGGAGGGAGAAGAAACTTTTCGGCTGCATGAAGGAAACAACGGCCATGGGACATATGTGATCGGGAAAGGGGAGAGGATTGCCCAGATGGTACTGTGCAAGGTACCGGAGATGGTATTCGAGCAAGTCCCCGATGTTTCCCGAATTGGAAAGAACAGGGGGGGCGGCTTTGGCTCCACAGGAATCAAATAGGGATTACCATACTGTCAGGCATCCCGCCAGTTTCGAGATGCTTGAGAAAAAATCCAGATTCATCGCCTCCGTCAGGCCGGTGACGAGCCATGAGGAAGCGGATTTGCATATCCGGACCGTATCTTTGGGACACAGGGAAGCAAGCCACAACACCTATGCATATATCTGCAGGGAGGGAAACTCCCTCTACCAGAAGCATTCCGATGATGGAGAGCCCCAAGGAACGGGGGGACTGCCCGTCCTGGAGGCCATACGGGCAAAGGATCTGTGCAATGTCTGTGTGGTGGTCACCCGTTACTTCGGAGGAACATTGCTTGGCAAAGGGGGGCTCACACGGGCTTACGGGAAATGCGCTTCCACAGGCCTTGAGAAGGCAGGCAGGATGAAAAGGACTTTCTGCAAGGTGTTCTCCGTGCAAACGGAGTATGCCCCCTCCAAAAAAATCCTGGACTATGTGGAAAGCCATGGATACAACAGGCTTGATGTAGAATATACTGACAATGTCAGAATAACCGTCGGGGTGCCTGATGGGGAGTCCGGATCCTTTGTGGAGAAGACCAGGGATCTGACTCATGGGCAAGCGGACATCAGGCGGGAGCGCGAACAATACATGGAAACGGAGGATTGAAGGATGTCAGGTCATTCCAAATGGGCGAACATCAAACACCGGAAAGAAAGAAGCGATGCAAAAAGAGGAAAGATATTCACTAAAATCGGCAGGGAACTCTATGTGGCGGTGAAAAGTGGAGGGCCCGACCCGGACACCAACAGCAGGCTGAAGGATGTCATTGCAAAGGCCAAGGCTGCCAACATGCCAAATGATTCCATCACAAGGAGTATCAAGAAAGCAAGCGGGGAAGGATCCTCTGAGCAATATGAGAACATCGTGTATGAAGGATACGGACCCGGAGGGGTGGCCGTGATTGTGGAGGCCATGACCGACAACCGCAACCGGACCGCCGCGGATGTACGGCACTTGTTTGACAAGCACGGCGGGAACCTGGGGACCACTGGCTGTGTGTCTTACCTGTTCGACAGGAAAGGTGTTTTGATCATAGAAAAACAGGAGGATATCGATGAGGAAGCACTGATGCTGGCCTCCATCGAGGCGGGAGCCGATGATTTCAGCGCGGAGCAGGAATATTATGAAATCCTGTGCGAACCCGGTATTTTTTCCCAGTTGAGGGAAACCCTTGAGAATAAGGGATATGCTTTGCTGGAAGCAGAACTCCAGATGGTCCCCCGGACCATGACGCTCCTTACGGAAAAAGAGGCATCATCCATGGAAAAACTGAGTGACCTTCTGGAAGATCTGGATGATGTCCAGAGCATTTATCATAATTGGGAGAATGAATGATGGAATTGATCAGTGAAGTGGTGGTCCGTTATGCCGAGACCGACCAGATGGGCATTGCCCATCATTCCCATTACGCCGTCTGGTTCGAAGCCGCACGGACAGAATTCATCAAGTCGTTGGGGATGTCCTATACCCAATGCGAGGAAAGGGGAATCCGTTTGCCCCTTTTTTCCATATCCACCAGCTTTATCCGCCCCGCCCATTATGAGGATGTGCTGCTTGTCCGGGCATATATCCTGGAAATGACTCCGGCAAGACTTGTCATGGGCTATCAGGTGTCAAATAAAGAGAGCGGGGTGCTACTCAGTGAAGGAACGACCCGCCATGCCTGGACCGACAGGGAATTAAAGCCCGTTAATCTGAAAAAATATGACAAAGAAATTTACGATATGTTGTGCAACGCCTGTGAATCCAGTTTGTAGATCAACGCCATGGCCAGGCCTGCGCAGATCCAGAATAAAACCGTGAGACCGGGAACTTCAAAGACATTTTCAAAAAAACCATGGATCAAGACCCCAATCATCCCTGTGAAAATCCCGGAAAGGATTGTTTTTTCCTCTGACCTTTTCATTTTCAACAGGCCTTTCAGGATGCCTGACAGCAATGAGTACAGGAGGACCAGGAAAGACACCAGACCAGCGAGGCCCAGTTCCACTGCAGTCTTCAGGTAATAATTGTCCATATAGAAGACATCCCCTAAATAGTAAGTGTACCGCATGGAGACCGCCCCGCCGAAATGACCGGGGCCCACACCAAGAAAAAGATTATTGCGAAACATCTCCCAACCCAGTTCCCACCTGTAAAGCCTTCCTGCCGTAAGGCTGCTGTAGATGTATTGGGGGGAGAGCATGTAGATCATCCTGTCGGAGATGGCGGGAATGAAAAGCATGACCAGGACACCCAGGACAAGAAGGGGCAAAAAGTATCTTTTGTCCATCAAAAGAACGAACAGGATCAGTGAAACGGCGAAGCCGATCCAAGCGCCTCTGGAGAGGGTGACCACCAGACATAGGGCCATCGCCGAAAAAGAGGCAAGGTAATACAACCGCTGGAGCAAGTTCCTGGAGGTGAAAAGAAGGGACAGGGAGAGCATGGAGGCAAGGGCCATGACACTGCCCAGTGCATTGGGATTCCCCAGGATGGAAAAGGCGCGGGTTCGGATATCCCCCTCTGCCATGTCCGCCCACTGGGCTGGCATCTCGACTCCCACCACATATTGGAAGATTCCATAGATTGCGATGAGCAGACATGCCACATTCATGAAGAACAAGACCCTTCGGATATCTGTTTTACTTCTTACGATGGCATATACGATGAAAAACCAGAGCATGTGCTGGATGACTGCCCGCACCCCTTCCAGTCCCACCTCCGGATATGTGGAATTGACCAGAAGAAGGAATATATTGACGCAGATGAACAGCATCAGCGTGACATGGACAGGAGTGGGAGCGGGACTGGTGCGGGTCTTTTCCCTGAACCATTTCACAAACAGCAGCAGGACACACCCCAGAAGGAAAACCTCATCCCAGATTGAAGCCAGCAGGGCGGTTTCAGATACACTTCTCAATGCATAATCGATGATCAGGTATCCGCTGAGGATATAAAGGGAAACGGTGAAATCTGTGGTCAGGACTATGATGGCCAGGGCAATGAAAAATGCGCCGAATGCAAGAAGCGGATGGAAAAATCCTCCGACGATTCCCAGGATGAAAGATAGAATGCAGATCAGGACCAACCCTTTTTTCCCCATTATTCCCCGTCCTCCGGATAAAGGTTTGTCACCAGCCGATATGTCAGAGAAAAGGGGATGTGTTTTTCAAAGAACAGGAAGAAAAGCAAACCGGTGGCTATCCCAGCCAACATGATCAAATAAAGGAAGCGGGAGGATCCCGTCAGCAGCAATGCGACATTCAGGCCAAGGAGCAACATGGACACACCGCTGAGAAATGCCAATATGGGTCGTTGCCTGGAAAACAACCAGATGCCGGAAAAAATCCGGTAGGACAAGCTATAACGCAAAAAGCCCGAGAAAATTTCTTTTCGCCTGCCGATGCGATGGAAACAACCTGTGATGCCTAAAAGAAGAACGGAATTTTCCGTTGCCGTCGGTTTCATCCTGAAATGATAAAAGAACCGGTGTATTCTGCTGGTGTTGTAACACTTACCAAAGCCTGTGGCAATGCGATGCGTCATGCTGTGGACATGGGCTTTCGAGGCCATGGTTGCTGCCTTGTACAGAAAACTGCTTTTGAAGACTTCCATTGAATCCCCTTATTCCGTGATATCCAGGACGACGCCGTTGACTTCAACCCGGGCGGTCTTGACAACGAATTCCTTGCCAATGTTCACCTGGTATTTGCCCAACATGATGAGGCGTGAATGGGAGGGGTTGTCAATCCGTATTACCACCACCATGTCCATCCTGTCGGGATGATAGGCTACGGTGTACTGCCCTTGTGCATCCGTGGACTCGATTTTAGCGGGACTGGATTCCACAGACACCACATAGCCGTTCACGAAAGCATTGCCGTATACAATCTGGTCTCCGGGTTTCAGCTGTTCGACAGCAGCCCTGGGGACCATGGGGCACAGGACACGGACCAGAAACAAGTCCGGGACTTCCACCTTGCCCTGATTAGCCTGCCTGGCTTTATATGCCACCCCGGCAATCACCAGAATGATGGCTAAAATGACCGCGAGGTCAACGACATTGATGAACTTGAAAAGCCTTCCTTTTTCATCGATGATTTTCATGTCTCTTGTTTCTCCTTCATAACTATCAGTTTATCGAATACTTCCGAGAGTTTCCTCGTGATGTTTTTCCTTTCGAACTCCATGATCCTGGCTTTGTCTGGATCGGTAAGCGGCCTGTCTTCTTCCCATGACCGGTACAAACGGAGAACAGCATCCTTGATGGCATCAACATTCTCGGGCTCTGCAGTGAGTCCCGACCGCGTTTCCCGAATCAGAACCTCGGCCACACCGTCTTTGGGAACAATCCCAAGAACGGGTGCGCCTGCATAAAGATATTCGAAGAGCTTTCCCGTGAAAATGCCTTTTGCGCCGATGGTGTTGCCTTCAATCAATACACAGCAGTCGGAAAGGACCATGGCGTTGATACATTCCTTGTGGGGAAGATAAGGAACCAGGGTTACCAGTTCCTCCAACCTATAGAATGCAATCAGCTCCCGAAGGATTTTTTCCTTGAGGTTTCCGATGAGCTTGATCTGAATTTTCCCGGGATCGACAGCTCCTTCCCAAACAAGGGAGGACACAGCGGCAAGAAAATGGTCTGGTTTCCGTATGCCGAAGATGGACCCGGTATGCACCATGGTGAATTTCTGGTTCTTCCCTGTTTTTTTCTGGCATCCGTAAAAATCATCCAGGTCAAAACCATTGGGAATCCATGTGAATTTATCTTTGGAAAAAGGGTGTATGCGGATGAAATGATCCATCATGACAGGGGTGTTGGCAATGAGTGCATCTGCTTTTTGCAATACATTCTTTTCCATTCTCTTTTCAATGGCCCTGCGGATGATGTTGTGCCGGACATAGGAGTTGTTGGTCCATTCGTCACGGAAATCAGCCACCCAGGGAAGGTCGGGATACTTCCTTTTGAGGAACAGTCCGAACAGATGGCCGCTGTAGGGGAAAGAGGTGGTGTACAGCAGGTCCGGCTTGACCTTGTCCACCAGTCTCGCGGCCTTTTCCCTGGATTTTCTATACCAGATGTAACGCCCGTCGGGGATCATCAACTTGTAATAAATGATTTTATGGAACAATGATCCCTTGGCAAGGAGATTATAGGCTTTTGTACGGGTCACCTGGACATATTCGGGGATGTCTTTGAGAAGGGTGTCGTCACGAAGGTGCAGATCTCCGATGTCCCGGGTGAAGACGAAAGGAATGTACTGGTAAAGAGCAAGGTATTTGGCGAATTTGGATGTCCTTTGCACCCCGGCTCCCCCCATGGGAGGAAACTCATCGGCTATCATCAAGACTTTTTTCATAAAACACTCCGTCAGCATGCTTCGTCCATCGGACCTTCGGGTTTTATTATAGCATAACTACATGGGAAAAACATCGAGGAAACATTTCACCAACAGACCATAAAGTTTGCGGAAACCCCTTTTTTTATCACTGTTTCTGATATATAATACATTTCAGAACGTTTGTTCAGAGGGGTGTATGGAACAAAAGAAAATCAATCTTTCCGTGAAGGACCTGGTGGATTTTACCACCGGGGCGGGAAACATTGAGAAGAAAAGCATTTCCATCCTGTCGGAGGCGGCCTGGGAAGGGACCCAGTGCCATACAAGGCTGCAAAAGGAAATGTCAAGCCTTCATCCGGAGGATTTCTCTAAGGAAATCTATGTCTCCGACAAAGTGGAGAATCCGGACATCCTGCTCACCGTCTCGGGAAGGATTGACGGAATCCTGAAGAAAGACGGCCAGGTCACAATCTACGAATTAAAGACCACGGTGAAGACACTGGATGATATCATGCCGGAGGATCATCCTGCCCATTGGGGACAAGCGGAATGCTATGGATACATATATGGAAAAAACAACGGGCTCGAGGGACTGGCCGTCAAGCTGATATACATCAACAGAGAAACTCAAGAACGCCGGGAGTTTGAAAAGACATTTTCCATGGAAGCCTTGACAAAGATATACAACGGGTTTGTCCTGCCATATCTCAATTGGATGACGAAGATCCGGAAATGGGAGATTCTAAGAAACAACAGCATCCGGACCATGACGTTCCCCTTCGCCAACTACCGGGAGGGGCAGCGGGAACTGGCAAGGCAGGCATATCTCAGCATCAAGGAAAGTTCCAACATTTTCATACAGGCTCCCACCGGAATCGGAAAAACCATAGGAACCCTCTTCCCGGCGGTGAAAGCCATGGGGGAAGGACTGGTCCACAGGATTTTCTACCTGACGGCAAAGACTGTCACCGCCAACATCGCCATCGACACATATAAAATCATGTGTGACAGAGGACTGAACCTGAGGGCCCTGGTCATCACAGCGAAAGACAAGGTGTGCCCATATGAGACCAGGGACTGCGACCCCCAGAACTGTGAACGGGCCAACGGGTATTATGACCGGGCAAAGGATGCCCTCAAGGAGCTGTTGAGTGACCCGTTCATGGAACGGGAACGGATCAGAGAATGTGCAGACAAACACAACATCTGTCCCTTCGAACTCTCCCTGGATGCTTCCCAGTATTCGGATTTGATCATTTGCGACTACAACTACCTGTTCGACCCCAGGATCAAGCTCCAGCGGTTTTTCAACGAAGTATCGGAGGAGTATTGCTTTTTGATCGATGAGGCCCATAACCTTGTGGACCGGGGCAGGGAAATGTACTCAGCCAGGATCAACCAGCGGGATGTGGCTGAACTTAGGAAACAAACCGGTATCGAATGGGATGACTTGCGCAGAAGACTGGGCAAGATCAACGCAGAGCTTAACCGGTGCAAGGCGGAGATGTTCGAGGGATTGGGAGAAGGGCAGGTCAGCCAACGCCATCTTCCAGAGAAACTGCTGGAACAGGTGAAGAAATGTGCCTTTGTCATGGACAAATACATGGATTATGAGAAAGAGGGGGAGTATGGCGAGCTGTTCCTGGACGTGTTCTTCAAGATGCTCTATTTCACCAAGGTGGCGGAGTTCTACGATTCCAGATACGCAACTTTTTATGTCCTGGAGAATGACAGGCTCGAAATCAAGCTGATGTGCCTGGATCCCTCCTACCTGTTGTCCAAGAACATGGACCTGGGAAGATCCGCCGTGCTTTTCAGCGCCACACTGGAACCCATGGAGTACTATAAAGCCACCCTTGGGGCCAGGACCAAAGACCGGATTCTATCCCTTCCCTCCCCTTTCCCCGGGGAAAACCTGAAAGTCATCATCGAAGGGCGCATCAGCACCAAATACAGGGACAGGGATCTGTCTTATGACGACATTGCCTTACTGGTCAAAGAGGTGGTGGAGACAAAACGCGGGAACTACATGGTGTATTTCCCTTCCTATAAATACATGGAGGATGTACTGGGTGCTTTTCTGGAAGGGGATGTCATGGCGGATGTCCTGGTACAAAAGTCGAAGATGACGGAGGAGGACCGGGAAAAATTCCTGAATCGCTTCAATCGATACGGAGAAACCACCCTGGTGGGATTTGCTGTCATGGGAGGGATTTTCGGGGAAGGGATTGATCTGGCGGGAGACAAGCTCAACGGCGTCATCGTCGTGGGTACGGGCCTTCCCATGGTCTGTCCCGAAAGGGAGCTCATCCGGCAGTACTTCGATGAAAATGAGATGGATGGCTTTGATTACGCCTATACCTTCCCGGGGATCAACCGGGTGCTCCAGGCTTCTGGCCGGGTGATACGAACGGAGCTGGACAGGGGGTTTGTGATTCTCATCGATTCCAGGTTCGCTGGTTTCCGCTACAAGAAGCTGTTCCCTGGGTGGTGGCGGCCGGAATACTTCACCTATGTCGATAAAAAAATCGCCGCTTCGGTGTCAACCTTCTATGGGACATGATATAATTGAGCCATGAAACTTGTGGATTCCGCACAGATGAGGCAGGCCGATGCCAGTGCCATTGAAAAATATGGCATACCAGGTATCGTGCTCATGGAAAGCGCAGCGGAAAAAGCCTTTGTTGAAATTGAAAAAGCCATGGGTGGCCTGAAGGGAAAACAGGCCGTCATTTTATGCGGTCCCGGCAACAACGGCGGGGATGGTTATGCACTGGCACGGAAATTACTGCTGGGGGGTTGCGGGGTAATGGTCCATTCCGTATTGCCGCGGGCACAACTGCCCGAAGACACCAGGATCAACCGGATCATCTGCGAAAATCTGGGCATCCCCGTCCATGACGGGCAAAACACCCAAATCCTTGCAGAAAGCATCGGAAAGGCCCATGTCACCGTGGACGCCCTTTTGGGGACAGGAACCATGGGACCTGCCAAAGGTTGGATTTTGTCTGCCATATGCACCGCCAATGTCCATGCGAAATTTCTGGTGGCCCTGGATGTTCCCTCAGGGCTCCCCGTGGACGGCAAGCCTTGCGAAGGGGAATGCATCCATGCGCATCTGACGGTCTGCTTCGGAAGAGGCAAGGCAGGCCTTTTTTCAGAACCCGGTTTTCTGTATGCGGGAAACATTGTGGTCCGGGAAATCGGCATTCCATCCAGCGCTTATCCTCCCTCCACTTTTTTTGCTTATGACCGGGAACAAGCATTGGAGCACATCCGGGTCCGCAAGGAAATCTCATCCAAATCCGACTACGGGAAAGTGCTTGTCATTGCAGGAAGCCCGGGTATGACAGGAGCCATGTCCCTGTGCGTCGAGGCCTGCATCCGTTCAGGAGCAGGTGTGGTTTATCGCCTTGCCCTGAATGCAAAAATGGCGGCATATGACAGTAAAATCCGGGAAGCTGTGGTGCTGACGGAAGCAGACGGGCTGTTGAAAGCCTGCGAGGGAAAAGATGTCCTGGTCATCGGACCGGGATTGTCTCCTGAAACCAAATCCCATGAAATCGTCCGGGAAGTCCTTGAGAACACTTCCATGAAAATCATCGCAGATGCCCAGAGCCTCAATGACCTGGCCAGTCACAAGTCCATCCTCCAGAAAGCCCGGGGACGGATGATCCTGACCCCCCATCCGGGGGAAATGGCAAGGCTGACGGGGAAAGACATTCCGTTCATCAATGCCAACCGGATGGAGTCGGCGGCATCCTTTGCACGGGAACACGGGGTTGTCCTTGTACTGAAAGGACATAAGACAGTGACCACCGATGGAAGGTGCCTTTACCTTAACACCACCGGAAACCCCGGGATGGCCACCGGAGGAAGCGGGGATGTCTTGAGCGGGATGATGGGGGCCTATGCCGCCGGCGGGATGGATCTGCTGGCTGCCGCCGGGTTGTCCGTATACATCCATGGTTCGGCCGGGGACCGGGCGGCCATGAAATATGGCATGACAGGCCTCAGGGCCGGTGATATAATGAAGCAAATCGCAATGACGGAGAAAGAGCTATATGAAGAGAAGACCCGACCGTGTATGGGTGGAGATCAATCTTGACCATATTCGACATAATTTCAACGAAATCAGGAAAAAGATAGGTCCCGACGTAAAGATCAACGCCATCATCAAGGCGGACGGATACGGACACGGGGCGGTGGAGACTGCCAGGATCCTGGGAGAAAACTGCGCGGACATGCTTTCCGTGGCCACCCTGGATGAAGCCATTCAATTGCGAAGGAAAAACATCAGAACACCTCTGTTGGTGCTGGGATATATTTTACGGGACAGGATACGGGAAATCACAGAAAATGACATTGTCATCTCCATTTTTGACAGGGACATGGCGGAGGGGTTCTCGAGGAAGGCATTGGAACTCGGGACCAGGATCAAAGTGCACATCAAAATCGACACAGGCATGAACCGGGTGGGTTTTCACTACTCAAAACCAGAGGATATCCAGGCGGCTTTCCGGCTGGAAGGATTACACATCGAGGGGATTTTCACCCACTTCTCCACTGCTGATGAAGAGGACACCACCTATACAGACCTTCAATTCAAACGATTCCAAAGCCTGTTGAAAGGGATTGAGGGAAGCGGGCATCCGGCTATGTTGAAACATGCCTGCAACAGCGGCGGGGTTTTGCTCCATCCGGACAAATATCTCGACATGGTCAGGCCAGGACTGATCCTCTTCGGTCTATATCCTTCCGAGCACGCAGAAAAAAACAGCGGCTTGGATTTGAAAAAGGCCATGGTGTTCAAATCCAGGGTCATTGAGTCCAAGGAGGTGGAAGCGGGACAGCCAGTGAGCTATGGCGGGAAATATGTCACCTGGAGAAAGACCCGTATCGCCACAATCGCATGCGGGTATGCCGACGGATACTCCAGGCTTTTATCCGGAAAGGCAAGCGTCATGATCAATGGAAGCTGCTGCCCCGTCATCGGGAACATTTGCATGGATATGTGCATGATAGACATCACTGACGCGGAAAAACACATCCGAGCCGGGGACGAGGTGGTCCTGTTCGACGGTGAAATTACCATCGACCAGCTGGCAAAGACATGCAATACCTTGAATTATGAGTTTGTCTGCAAGATTGGAATGCGGGTACCCCGGGTCTACCTGAAAGGAAACAAAGTCCATAAGGTCAGCAATTACCTTCTGAAATGATTCCATCGAATGCATAAGGCATCCTCGGCATGATGCAGATGTGTGACAATCACGTGGCAATCAGACAAATATTTGTTGCGGATGGCGGTGTTCTGTGTTAACATGAGTCGATAAAACAAAAATATGGATCATTCTTTACGTAAAATCTCTTGAATATTATTTGGAGAACCGGTTGAAGATTAAATCCAAATATATATTTAGGAGGTTTTTGTTATGTCAGAAGAAATAAAGGAAATCAACCATTTTAAAAAAATGAACCTGTCCGAAGAGATCCTTCGGGCATTGGACCGAAAAGGCTTCGTACAGGCCACATCCGTGCAGGTGCAGGCCATTCCGCCCATGATGGAGAAAAAAGACATCATCGCCAAAGCACCCACGGGGACAGGAAAGACCTTTGCCTTTGGGATTCCAATCATCGAGCACATCGACACACAGGATGAAAGGATTCAGGCTTTGATACTGGTACCCACACGGGAGTTGTCCATCCAAATCTGTGGGGAACTGCGTTCCATCTGCACATACAAGCACGGAATAAAGGTCCTGAGCATTTATGGCGGCCAGTCCATTGACAACCAGATCAGCATGCTGAAGAAAAGGCCCAATATCATCGTGGCCACTCCCGGACGGTTGCTGGACCACATCAACCGCAGGACCATTCGGCTGGATGCGGTGAGGACCGTCATCCTGGATGAAGCGGACAGGATGGTGGACATGGGATTTTACAAGGATGCGACCCGGATCCTGGACATGACGGACAAACGGGAGAACTTGGGCATGTTTTCGGCCACCCTTTCCACCGATGTTCTCAACATCAGCTGGAAATACCAGAGGGATGCTGTGGAGATCACGGTTTTTGAGGATGTGGAGAACAAGCCGGACATCAACCAGTTCCTTATCAAGACCAACCATCGTGATAAACCGGATGAGATCATGAAAATCATGAAAAAAGGAAATTACAACAGGATGATCGTTTTCTGCAATACCAAGCACCAGGTGGATCGGGTGACCAGGTACATCAAGGAAAGAGGCTGCCTGGCGGACTGTATCCATGGGGATATCCGGCAAAGCGCCCGGGAAAGGGTCATGGATAAATTCAAGCGCGGAGGGTTTTCCGTTCTGGTGGCTACGGATGTTGCGGCACGGGGACTGGATGTGGACAATGTGGACGCCGTCATCAATTATGACATCCCCAGTGAGAACGAAGCCTACATTCATCGGATCGGCAGGACCGGACGGGCAAAGAAAAGCGGTTCCGCCTATATCCTGATGTCCGGCTTCGCAGACAGCGTCCGGGTGGATGAAATAGCGAGACATACCAATTCCAGCATGGAAGCAATCTGAAAATCCTTTGTTTTCATTTTCTCCGATATATATTATAATGTGATATATACGAATACTGGAGGTACAAAAGATGAAAGCAAAAGTATATACGGTATTGACCGTATTGTTTGCGGTAGTGATTGTAATATCAGGAATGGCCAAAAGCGCCACCAGCCAGAACCTGGTTCTTGCCAGTGTGGATTATGTGGATGCAAAAATCAATGAACTCAACGCCAGGATCAGTTCCCTTCAGACAGGCACCGCCCCGTCAGGAGGGACTTCTTATACCGATCCGGCCATCAGTACAAGACTCGACACCGTGGAGAAGAAAGCAGGTACTACTGAGACCACCCTGGAGCAGGTCACCCAGAAGATGGAATTTTATGATTTCATGCTTAGGGATCTTTCGGAAGGGGCTATGTACCAGGTCATCCGGTTGAACCCGGGTGACAAGCTTCTGGCTTCCAGCACCAGTGAATTGATTCTGAGGAGCGGTTCAGCAAAAGCCATCGGAAACGTCCACGATGAAGGGCTGGCCAATGTCACAACAGGGACGGAGATCAAGAACGGGCAAAACATCCCGAGAAACCACATGCTGGTCATTCCAAGGGGAGACGGAAGGGGCATCGTGGCCGATACCGAATGTTATATCCTGTTCAAAGGCGTATGGTACATGAACTGAATGGCAAGAAGGGATGAACTCCATGGATTTTTCCCATGACATTCCCACCCGTGTTTTTTTTGGCAGGAAGTGCCTGCACAAAAACAAGGAGCATATCGCACACTTCGGCAGGAAGGCATTGATTGTATGCGGCAAAACAGGAGCCAAAGCCAGTGGGGCATATGAAGATGCGGTGGATGTCCTGGACGAACTGCATATCGGATATCAGACATACGACAATGTCCTGAACAACCCCAGTCTGGAAAATGTAAAGGAGGGCGGGGATTTTGCCAGGGCTTACCGTCCGGATTTCATTTTTGCCATCGGGGGAGGATCTCCCCTGGATGGGGCAAAAGCCATATCCGCCCTCTTTTCCAATGACATGGAGCCCATGGACCTGATAGAACATCCGGAGAGAATCAAGCAGATGGTTCCTGTGCTCGCCATCCCCACCACCGCTGGGACCGGAAGCGAGGTCACGCCCTATTCTGTTTTGACGGTCCCCGGATTAAGGACCAAGAAAAGCTTTGCATCATACAAGGCATATCCGGCAGTCGCTTTCCTGGATTACCGGTATACCGAGTCACTGCCTGAGAAAATAGCCGTGGACACGGCACTCGACGCCTTCACCCACCTGCTGGAAAGCTACCTGTCTAAAAAGTGCAACCCGATGGTGGAGACCTTTTCCCTGTCTGGCATCTCCCATTTCGCAGAGTGTGTTTCCCGGATCAAGGAAAGCAAGTTCGATGAGGATGTCAGAATGCATCTGATGTATGCCTCTTTGATGGGAGGATTGGCCATTGCACATACCGGAACCACCTTTCTTCATGCCATGGGATATTCCCTGACCTATTTCAAAGGCATGTCACATGGAAATGCGAATGCCCTTTTGACCAGGGAGTACCTGAGGTACAATTACCCTGAAGCCAGGGAAAAAATCGACAGGATCCTGGGATTGCTGGGATTTGACTGCATCGATGCACTGGGTGATTTTTTTGAAGGACTCGTGGAGGGGATTCCGGGACTTCTGTCGGAAGAACTGGCAGAATTCGCAGGGCTCTCAGCTCTTCAAAACAGCATCAGAAACGGCCCAAGGGAAATTGGCATACCGGAGATGACGGAGATATACAGGAGGACTTTCACGAAAATATAGTGTGAAAGGAAAGAATCATGGTCGGTTACTATTACGTTGAAAAAGAAAAAACAAATGACATCATATCCTGTGGAATCAAATTGTCAGAATATATGCAAGGACAAGTGGAGATCGATTCCGTGTCAAAGAGCTTCTATTTCGCCTATATCACCCCGAAGGACAATATGGCGAGATACAACGGGAACGAGCATGTCTGCCTGAGAATAGAGATTCCGGAGGAGAAGCTCTATGTCGGGGAGAAGATATATCATGAGACGGGAAAAACAGACTGGTTCACCCGTTCCGTGAAGCCTGCCGGTGAGTATAAGGTGGGGGAATACCGAAAGCCCCGTTTTCTTGTCATCCATACCCTGTTCGGAGACCAGGTCCGCATCCTTGATAAAAACAGGGATGTGCCGGCACTGTATGAAAATTCGGAGGAAATGTATTTTCAAAGGGTACATTCCATATTCGAGGAGAGCGACAAAAAATTTTATGACCGGAGCCTTCTGGGATATTTCAATATCCTGAATCATTTGAAGATTGCAAAGGTAGAGGAAACACAAGGGGATTATGTGGTGTATTCATGCAAGGGGGAACGCTACATATTCAGGAAAATAGCAGATGAGAAATGAGATACTGGATATCCTGAAAAGCAATCCGGGGGCATATGTCTCCGGGGAAATGATCTGCAAAGCCCTTCATGTGAGCAGATCCGCAGTATGGAAGCATGTCCGGATATTGAAGGAACAGGGATATGACATCGAACCGGTCCGTAACAAAGGCTACAGGTTGAACATCAACCCCGGCCTTCTGAACAGGATAGAACTGGAAACAACCATTCCTTCGGATATTGGATATGTTTTCCTGGAGTCCGTGGACTCCACCAATGATCATGCAAAAAAAATTGCAGGGGGGCTGGAAGACGAGTTTTTTGTGGTGGCAGCCTCTTCCCAGTCAAAAGGCAAGGGTCGCATGGGCAGACGGTTCCATTCTGACAATGAACTGGGAGGATGGATATCAGTGGTCATGAAGCCTCCCCGGATGACCCCGGAAGAAGGGTCCCTGATGACTGCCGCAGCCGGGGTGGCGGTCTGCAGGGCACTGGAAAGGGCAGGGGGAATACGGGCTCAGATCAAATGGCCCAATGACATCATACTCAATAATAAAAAGGTCTGCGGCATTTTATGCGAGATGTCATCGGACATGGACAAGGTCCATTATATTATTGCAGGAATCGGAATCAATATCCTGCAGGAACCTCATGATTTCCAGGAAGAGATCCGGGAAACAGCCACATCCCTGTATATGGAAACAAAAACCCGGTACACTCGCCCGGAAATCATCGGTGGGATATGCCGGACCATGCACGAGGTTTATGAAGGATTAAAAACCGGTATGAAATATGATATACTGAAGGAATCCAGGGCATATTCCCTGACATTGGGAGAACGGATTCTGATACGGAGAGGGGACGAGACGGAAGAAGGACTGGCCGTCGGCATCGATGACAGGGGCAGATTAATGGTACGACTCGATGACAACCGGATGAAAACTTATCATTCCGGAGAGATATCCATCACAGGGGTGATGGGGCACAGGGCGAAAGGAGAGCTTTAATGGAACAGACGAATAACAGTGGCGGCAGCAGCGGAGGCGGCAACAAACCGAACCCCGGTAACAATTATTACAGGAAAAAAAGCAAAAGCAGTTATTACAGGAACAATCAGGGAAATCAATCAGGCCAAGCCAGGCAGAGCAATCCGAACAAGCCGGCAGTTCAGGGAACCCAGAATACTCCGCGGCCACAGAACAACCAAAACACACAAAATACTCCGCGGCCACAGAACAACCAAAACACACAAAATGCTCCACGGCCGCAGAACAGCCAAAACACACAGAATGGCCCAAGGCCGCAGAACAGCCAAAACACACAGAATGCTCCGAGGCCACAGAACAACCAAAACGCACAAGGAGCTCCGAAACCTCAGAATGCACCACGGACCCAGAGCAGCCAGAGCAGGGGTTTCAGGAAAGAAGGGTACTACAAGAACAGATACAACCCGAGGCCTGCTGTCGAGACCATGGAAGACATCAAACGGGATATCATCAGGATTGAAAAGGAAATCAGACTTGAGATTGAAGAAATCAAGACCATGAAAATATAGGAGGGACCATGCTTCTTGCCATCGATGTGGGAAACACCGATATCGTCATGGGAATCTACGACAACGAAAAACTTGTCAATGTTTGGAGGATGGCCACCAACAAGGAACGCTCCAGCGATGAGTTCGGCGTGTTTTTCCTTACCATGCTGAACAATGCAGGCACCAAGCTGACGGAGGTGGACAGTGTCATCATTTCCAGCGTTGTCCCTAATCTCATCTATTCCCTGACGCATTCCATTGAGAAATACTTCAATGTCCAGCCAATCCTGGTGGAGCCTGGGATCAAAACCGGACTGAACATCAAAATCGACAACCCCAAGGAGTTGGGAGCTGATCTCATCGCTGATGCCGTCGCCGCCCTGGAGCTTTACGGCGGACCGTTGATTATCATTGATTTTGGCACAGCCACCACATTTTCCGCGGTAAACAGCAAAAACGAGCATCTTGGGGTGGTGATATGCCTTGGGGTCAGGTTGACAGCGGAGGCATTGACCAAGAACACTGCCAAACTGCCCAACATACAAATTAAAAAACCCGACAAGGTCATCGGTAAAAACACTGTGGACAGCATGCAGTCGGGTTTGGTCTACGGGTATGTGGGCAAGATCGATTACCTGGTGAACAAAATCAAGGATGAGATGGCGGAAAACGGAGAGGACCGGGAAAAAATCAAAGTCATTGCCACGGGGGGCATGGCCAGGATCATAGCCAATGAAGCAAAGAGCATCGATGAGATCAACGGACTATTGACACTTGAGGGATTACGAGTTATTTATGAAAGAAACAAACCTGCCAATAAATGACTTTCTTCATGACCGCCTGGCCAGACATCCCGTGTGTTTCCATATGCCGGGACACTGCCAGGGGAAGCTGCTTGACGGAAAATTCAAAAAAAACATTGCCCTATATGACATCACGGAGATCCCGGGTGCCGACAACCTTCACCGACCAACGGGCATCATAAAAAAATCCCAGGAAGAAACAGCAAAAATCTACAAGGCATACCGTACCCATTACCTGGTCAACGGATCCACCGTCGGATTGCATGCCGTGATGGGTCATGCCGCCCGGAAAAACCCGAAGATGATCATATCAAGGGATGCCCATGTCAGTGTGTTGAACGCTGCCATCCTTTTTGGTGTTGAGCCGGTGTTTGTCGAAATCGGTTATGATTATAAGGATTTCCTCCCCCTTACCATAGACATAGAAGCCTTGGAAAAGACACTGGGGGAACACCCCGACAGTGCAGGATTGTTGGTCACTTCTCCCAACTATTTCGGGATGACTGCTGATATCGATGCAATCAGCAGAATGGTGCATGCCTATGGGATGTTCCTCGCGGTGGACCAGGCCCATGGTGCCCATTTCCCTTTCCATCCAAGGTTCCCGAAAAATGCCTGCGAGGCTGGTGCGGACATGGTCTGCATGAGTGCTCACAAAACCCTGCCCGTCCTCAACCAGGGAGGGTTTCTTCATACGGGCAAGAACATGGAGATGGAAGGCATGGTTTCCATGCTTCAGACGACCAGCCCCAGCTACCCCATCCTGGCTTCCTTGGAAAGTGCCGTACAGGAGATGAAAGAAAACGGAGAAAGGGAATACGAGAAACTCTTCCACAGGATCCGGGATTTCAGCAACGCACTACATGATGACGGAAGATACCATATCCAGAAAACCAATGATTTCTCCAGGCTGGTTATCTGGACGGGGGGAATCCGGAGAAGCGGATACGAGGTAGCCCGGATCCTCCATGAGACATATAATGTGATTGTGGAGATGGCGGACCTGTTCAACATTGTCCTGATCACCACCCGGGCCCATACCAGGAATGATTTCGATGTGCTTGAAAAAGCGTTGAAAGATATAGAACCGGGATTGTTCGATTGCCCGGAATTCAGGATTCCACCCACCCCTGAAAGATACATGGCCATCGGCAAGGCGTTTGACCTTCCTAAAAAAAGAGTGGAGCTGGATGCTTCGGCCGGGTGTGTATGTGGTACAATAATAATGACATATCCCCCCGGCATCCCAATATTGAGTCCCGGGGATATCATCGGTTCTGGTACGCTGGAATATCTTCTGATGATACGGGACCTCAAAGGGGGAATGACGGGAATAACAGACAACAAGATCGAGGTATTGGCATGAGAGGTTTTTTTATTAGCATCGAAGGGCTGGACGGATCAGGGAAAACCACCCAGATCGAGGCCATTAAAAAGCATCTGGAAAACAAAGGCCTGGATGTGATTTTTTTAAGGGAGCCCGGAGGCACGGAAATCGGAGAAAAGATCAGGCATATCCTGTTGGATGCAGGAAATAAGGAAATGGACCCCGTGGCAGAGATGCTTCTTTATGCCGCTTCAAGGGCACAGATGGTGGCCCAGAAGGTCCTGCCCCTGCTGGAAGCGAATAAGACGGTGGTGTGCGACAGGTACATCGATTCCTCCATCGCTTTCCAGGGATATGGCAGGGAGCTTGACATTGAGCAAGTCCGTCAGGTGAACATGATTGCAGTCAGAAACCTGCTTCCCGACCTGACCTTGTTCATTGATGTGGAACCGGAGACCTCGATTGGAAGGAGAAAATCCGTTTCACTGACTGACAGGCTGGAAAATGAACCGCTGGAATTCCACAAGAAAGTATACAGGGGGTACCAGGAGTTATGCAGCAGGTACCCCGGCCGGATGGTTCCAGTCGATGGAAGACTATCTTCTGAAGAGATTACAGCGATTGCCATTGGACATATCAACCATTTGATAGAAAAGGAGTAGGAACATGAAACTTATATTTGCCATCGTCCATGATGAAGATGAACTGGAAGTCATGAGATCCTTGAATGAGGAAGGCTTCGGGGTGACAAAACTCTGTTCCTCGGGAGGTTTTCTAAGGGCAGGAAACACAACCTTGCTGGTGGGTGTCGCCGATGAAAAGGTACAGGAAGCCATTGACATCATCAAAGCAAAATCGAAGAGCAGGACGAAAATTATCAATTCCTCTTCTACACCAATCATGAACACCACCATCATGCCAGGATATCCCGTGGAAGTGAAGGTGGGAGGCGCCACCATTTTCGTCGTGGACGTGGAAAGAAGCGAAAAGGCTTAGTGATGGCTTTTTGCGGCATCATTGGCAAGGAGGCGTTCCAGGAAAGCTTGTTCCGGGCCATTGGAAACAACCGGATCAGTCATGCCTATATCTTTGAAGGACAGAAGGGAACCGGCAAAAAAACCATCGCAAGACATTTCGGGAAAATCCTTTTGTGCGAAGCCCCGGTCAGAAACGATGCCTGCGGAAAATGCGGGCATTGCAGAATCCTGGGAGCCGGGGGAAAAGGAGAGCTCTATGTTCTCGAGAAAGAGAAAAGCATTTCCGTGGAAGACATCCGGAACCTGCAGAAGGATGTGGTCCTGCTTCCCGTCAACAGCAAAAGGAAGGTTTATCTCATCATCGACGGTGACAACATGACACCCCAAGCCCAGAACTGCCTTCTGAAAACCATGGAGGAGCCCCCTCCCCATTGTTTTATCATCATCACTGCGGTTGATTCTGAAAAATTGTTGGAGACCATCATTTCCCGGGCGGTGGTGTTGCAAACGGGAATCAATACCCCCGGGGAGATCCGCGTATGGCTGGATGAAAAAAGCGCTGCGACTTCTGAAGAGAAGATGCATGCGGCACTCCATGCGGAAGGGTCCATGGGGAAAGCCCTGGAGATTCTGGAATCCAGGAACTACCGGGAACTGAGGGAAAAAGCCGTGGACTACATCAAAGCAATTCTGAACGGGGACAGCACAGGTAGCTTCAGGCTGATAAAAGAAATCAATGGAGACTGGGCAACGTCTTTTTTGGAATTCCTGACAGGATTTTTCAAGGACATGGCTCTCTATGGAACGGTTCCGGAAGAGTCAAGGTTGCACAACCCGGATAAATTGGATATGATTGTTGAAGGCTCGAACCGTTATCATGCCCCGGTTCTGACCAGGGTGGTTTTCATCATATATGATGCCATCTACAAATTGAACATGAATGCATCCCTTCGGATGACCTTGGATGCTATGAATATTAAGATATTAGAGGAGTTGTCAAAATGATAGAGGTTGTTAGTGTACGATTCAAAAAGGGAGGAAAGGCCTATTATTTCTCCCCCGGTGATCTGGAAATAGAAAACCAAGATGGAGCACGTTGGCCGGGCCTGCGCCGCGGCCCAGGAAATTTGCCTGACCTTCAACAATACCCCCGCCGCCCTCAGCCGCCACGGCATCGTCAGGTCCATCGACGCAGCCGAGGGACTGGACCTGTTGCAGCAGGCCCGCGGCCAGAACCTGGTACAATTCGGCGAGAACGTACGGCGCTCGGTC
>JAWOHX010000056.1:0-6183 GCA_046484975.1 Clostridia bacterium | reverse complement strand
TCTCGAAGCTCAGAACCGACCGACCAGTTGAAAGCCTGGAGGAATTGAGAAGCATTGCAGCACAACACCAGCGTGAAGTGCCTGGCGGGAATGAGGATGGGGATCACACGCGGGAGACCTACCAAAGCCTCAAGGCCAGGGTCACCGCCGTGCTGCAAAGGTACCGCGGTTACCGTAAGGTCATCGTCGTCACCCATGGCATGGTCATCCATTGCATGACAGGAAAGGTGGGGATCCCCCATTGCTCAATCCATGAGATAGAGATATGAGGGGTGTTGTGACACGAATGGGAAGGTTTGAATGGTATTTTCTGGCATCACTGGCAATGTGTGATGAGCCTGGGAGAGGGGAATCCTGAATGAAGGAAGTGGAACAGTTCTATGACTTGAATTGCCTGGAGGAATGGGAACGCCTGGACAGGCACAAGGTGGAGTACGACATCACGAAGAAATACCTGGGAATGCACCTGCAACCGGGTTGTTCCGTGCTGGATGCAGGGGGAGGACCCGGGAAGTATGCCATATACCTGGCGAAGCAGGGTCACACGGTGACACTGATGGACCTTTCATCCGCGAACATCAGATTCGCAGGGGAAAAAGCCCGGGAGGCCGGTGTGAGGCTGGAAGGACTGGTCCATGGGAATGTGCTTGACCTTTCATCCCTGATTCCCGGCCAGTTCGATGCGGTGCTGTGCATGGGGCCCCTTTACCACCTGCCGCAGGAAGAGGACCGGAACCTGGCTGTGTCGGAATGCCTGAGGAAACTGAAACCCGGAGGGACATTCGTCGCCTCCTTCATTTCCGCATATGCCCCCATCGTTGACTGCATAAAAAAATATCCGGAGGATATCGTCGGCAACAGGGAAAAGCTGCTTGGTTACCTTCAGGACGGGAGAAACATCGTCAGCAGGGAAAACCCCGGATTCACCACAGCATACTTTATCCACCCCATGGACATCGGACCCTGGATGGCATCCTTCGGGCTGAAGCAGACTGCACTGGCCGGAGTGGAGGGCCTGACAGCCCAAAGCGAGGCAAAGATAAACGACTTGCCGCAGCAGGCTTATGAAGAGTGGCTGGATCTGCTGTTTTACACATCCGTTCATCCCTGCACGTTTGCTTGCTGCGAGCATTTCCTTTACGCGGGAAGAAAGGCGGAAGGGAAAGACATCCCTGAGGCAAGGCCCAAGGAAAGGAACAGGAAAAACACATGAGGAAGTGGCTCAGGCATCTTCCTGTCAAGGGCTGCACGGAGATGGTGAAAATCGAAAAGGGGTGGTCCAGGGACGAGAAATATGTCTTATGGACTTCCCAGGGCATCCGGTACCTTCTGCGGGTCTCAGACATTCGGGAGAGGGAGGCCAAGGAAAGGGAATTCAAGGCCATGGAAAAAATGGCAGGTCTTGGGATTCCCATGTCAAAGCCCCTCTGGATGAAGGCGTTGCCGGAGGATGGCAAGGTCCTGATGTTGCTTTCCTGGATTGAAGGGGATACACTGGAGGATGTCATCCAGGAACATGACCCCATCGAACAGTACCGTTTCGGCGTGGAAGCGGGGAAAATCCTTGCGAGGATCCACTCCACAGCAGCCCCGGAAGGCATTTCGGACTGGGAAACCAGGATGAGGGGGAAAATAGGCTGGCATCTTGCAAAATACAAGGAGTGCGGGATCCGGGTGGAAGGGGACGAAGCCATTCAATCATTCATCGAGTCCCATATGCACCTGTTGGAAAACCGAACCCAGTCCATGCAGCACGGGGATTACCATATCGGGAACATGGTCTTGAAACCGGACAAAACCCTTGGGATCATCGATTTCAACCGCTGGGACCACGGGGATCCGTATGAGGAGTTTTACAAGATGGTGTTCTTCAGCCGGAAAAAAAGCATTCCCTTTTGCAAAGGCCAGTTGAAAGGATATTTCGGGGAAGGCATCCCGCCCGATTTCCACGGGCTGCTGGCCCTGTATATCGCAGATGTCGCATTGTTCTCCGTGGTCTGGGCCATGCCCTACGGGCAGAAGGAAGTCGATACCATGAAGGATATCGCCGCCATGGTATACCGGGATTATGCAGGTTTTACCAAGACAGTCCCTGGCTGGATGGAAGGGACGGGAAAGGAAGAAAAATGAAGGAAAGCGGGACGGAAGAAAAATATCTGATGACTGCGAACAATTCAATGGAGGCTGACCTGACGGAGTCCCTGCTCAAGGCACATGGCATTGCCACCTTGAGGAAATACAAGGGGATCGATGCCTATCTCAAAGTGGTGGCAGGGGGGTCCCGCCTGGGGGTGGACTTTTATGTCAGGGAAGTCGATCTTGAGCAGGCGAAGGAGATACTGGACGCCATGGCCGCCTCGGAGGATATGGACATATCGGACATGTCGCATGTGAAGGAAAAGAAAACAAAGACAGCGGCATGGATCTATATCGGCTTCATCCTGCTGACCTTCCTGGCAGCGGTGATGGTCATGATTATGAACAAGAATTAGGAGCAGGCATGTACGACATCATCATCATCGGCGGCGGGCCGGCGGGGGCCACCCTGGCACGCCTGGCAGGGAAACACATGAAAGTGCTGGTCATCGAAAAGCGGGGGTTCCGGGAACCCCTGTATGGCGGCATTCAGAAGTGCTGTGGGGGCCTGCTGGATCCTGACGCCCAGAAAAGCCTGGCTTCCTTTGGGCTTGGCCTTCCCCGGTCGGTCATGGTCAGCCCCCAGATGTTCTCGGTACGGGCCATGGACATGGACCATGGCCTGGAACGCCATTACCAGAGACACTACATCAACATCGACCGGGAAGCCTTTGACAAATGGCAGCTGTCCCTGGCAGGAAACTCCTCGGAGATTTCCCTGGACAGCGTGTTTCATTCCCTGGCTGTGTCGGACGACCATGTGGAGGTCACTTTCTTCAGGGAAGGAAAGGTTTTCCGGGAGAAAGCCGCCTTCGTGGTTGGTGCGGACGGGGCCTCCTCCCGGGTCAGAAAAACGGTGTTCCCTATGGAAAAGAAACCCCCGGAATACATTGCCATCCAGGAATGGTTCGAGACCAGCAGCATCGTGAATTATTACGGAGCCATTTTTTGCAAGGAGGTCACCGACTTCTATTCCTGGGTCATCCCCAAGGACAATATGATCATCGTGGGTTCCGCCCTCAATCCGGGCCGGGATGCCACAAGGAAATTCGGGACGCTGAAGCAGAAGCTGCGGGACAACGGGTTCGACCTGGGGACAAGCATGAGGAAAAACGGATCCCTGCTTTTCCGTCCCGGAAAGACCGGCCAGATCCTCACCGGAAAGGAACGGGTGTTTCTCATCGGAGAGGCTGCAGGATGGATCAGTCCCAGCTCGGCGGAAGGCATGAGCTATGCTTTTAAGAGCGCACTGGCCTTGCACAAGGCATTCCGGGACGGGGGGGATGTCCCGGGAAATTACAGGAAACACACCGCTACGCTTAGAAAGAATGTTATCATCAAGAACATGAAATCCCCATTCATGTACAACGGATTGCTTCGGCAGATCATCATGAAATCCAACCTTTTGAGTATTCATATGAACCGGGAGGAATAGGAGAAATGCATTACAACATCACACAGGTCGACAGGGAAAGCTACGGGGTATGGCTGGAGATGTGCCTGGCCCTCTGGCCGGATAATCCCCGGGAGGAAATGGAAAAGGACATGAACGACCTTATCTCATCCGGCAAGGAAACCGCATTCCTGTATGAGGAGAACGGAGTCTTTCTTGGGTTTGTCAATGTATCCCTGAGGACGGATTATGTGGAGGGAGCCAGGACAAGCCCGGTGGGGTACATCGAAGGCATCTATGTGAAGCCATGCCACAGGAAACGGGGCATCGGACGCCTGCTGGTCAGGCATGCAGAGGAATGGGCGATGGGAAACGGATGCCGGCAGATGGCATCCGACGCTGAGCTGCACAACACGGCAAGCCAAGCCTTCCATGGAAAGGCCGGGTTTTGTGAGGAAAACAAAATTGTCTGCTACATCAAGGAAATTGAGGGGGTAACCTGAATGGATGTGCTTGACCACAACAGGATGGCCTGGGACGAGGAAGCGCGCAAAGGCAACATGTGGACGATCCCCGTGGATCCATTGGTCATCCGGCAAGCCAGGGAAGGCATCATCGAACTGCTGCTGACGCCCACCCGTTTCGTCCCCGGGGACTGGTATCCGGACCTGGAGGGCGCGGATGTGCTCTGCCTTGCCTCTGGGGGAGGACAGCAGGCGCCGGTGTTTGCCGCGGCGAAAGCCAATGTCACCTTGCTGGACAACAGTCCCATCCAGCTGGACAGGGACAGGCAGGTGGCAGAACGGGAGAACCTTGAAATCCGCCTGGAGCAGGGGGACATGCGGGACCTGTCCCGGTTTTCCGACGCATCCTTTGACCTGATATTCCACCCCGTGTCCAACTGCTTCACCCATGATGTGACGGCGGTATGGAGGGAATGCCACCGGGTGTTGAAAAAGCAAGGCGTGCTGCTGGCCGGTTTCAACAACCCTCTTCTCTACATCTTCGATTTTCAGGAATGGGACGAGCATGGGAAATTGGTGGTCCGCTACAAGATTCCATATTCGGACATCGGCCAGCTCCCGAAGGATATTCTGGAACAGCGGATCAAAAACAAAGAAACCCTGGAATTCGGCCACAGCCTGGAGGACCAGATCGGCGGGCAGACCAGGGCCGGCCTGGTCCTCACCGGCTTGTATGAAGACACTGCGGGCGGGGACCTGCTGGACCCGCACATCAAGACATTCATCGCAACCCGCGCCATCAAACCGTGACACGAAAGGAAGGACATGAAACAAGCGACTATTTTCGACATGGACGGCGTCCTGGTGGACAGTGAGTCCATTCACAACCGATGTGATGCCAGTCTGCTGGAACAATACGGAATCCAGGCTTCCCCCGGGGATATGGCGGTGTATGCTGGAGTACCGGACAGGGCCATGTGGGAGACGCTGAAGGAAAAGCACCACATCCCAGACACCGTGGAAGCCATCATGGAGAAACAGATGGGCATCAAGAAGATGGCCTTCAACACCTATCCGTTCCAGTCCATCCCGGGGGTGGAGAGATTGATCAGGACCTTGAAAAGCCGTGGAATGAGGCTTGGACTGGCGTCTTCCTCCCCGAGGGCCCTCATCGAGGTGGTGCTTCATAAGACAGGGCTCACCCCGTTTTTTGATGTCGTCGTCAGTGGGGAGGATGTCACAAACGGCAAACCCGCACCGGACATTTTCCTGAAAGCCGCACTGGAACTCGGTGTGACCCCCGGGGATGCCATGGTCTTTGAGGATTCCTCCCACGGGGTACGGGCAGCAAAAAGTGCCGGAATGGAATGCATCGGATACAAGAACCCGGATTCCGGGGAACAGGACCTGTCCATGGCGGACAGGGTAATCACCAGTTTCGAGGCATATCTTTTACAATGGAAAAAGGAGTGCTTCCTGCGGATCTGCGCAAGCAACAGGGACAGGGAGGGGGAGGACAACAGGATCGGTACCCTCAATGAAAAGATGCTTCACAAGATCCTGAAACAGTTCCTGGATGGCCGGGAGGAGTTCCATGAAGTTAAAACAGGCGCTTTTGTCGCGGACATCCATGACGGAAGGGAAATCACAGAGATTCAGACCCGGGGCTTTGAGAAGCTGCGGAAAAAGCTGAAGCTCTTCCTGGAGGAATGTCCGGTCACGGTGGTCTATCCCATAGCATGCACAAAATGGCTCTTCTGGGTGGACAAGGAGACGGGGGAAGTCTCGAAAAAGAGAAAAAGCCCACGGACAGGCCAGCCCTACCAGATTTTTTTCGAGCTGTACAAGATCAAGCATCTGTTGAAACATCCCAACCTGAGGCTGCACATCCTGCTTCTGGACATGGAGGAATACAGGTTCCTGGACGGGTACAGCAATGACCGGAAAAGGGGATCCACGCGCCACGAGAGGATTCCCCTGGCTCTTGCCGGGGAGCTGCGCATTGATCATCCCGGGGAATATGTGAAACTCATCCCGGATTCCCTGCCGGAATCCTTCCATTCGAAAGACTACCAAAGGCATAGCGGCCTGAGCCTGGGACAGGCACAGAAGGCGCTGAATGTCTTGCACCACATGGGTGCTGTGGATAGGACAGGCAAGGAAGGAAACATGTTCATCTACCAAAGAAGG
>JAWOHX010000103.1:0-62385 GCA_046484975.1 Clostridia bacterium | reverse complement strand
CGTGCCAGGCCGTCGGCTTCGGTATAGGTCGTCCAGGTCACGCCGTCAAAGAGGCTCACGCCGCCGCCGGTGCCAAACCATGCCCGTCCCGCGACTTCGAACGCAACGGCGTTAACATCCCATGTCTGCTACATGGGGATGATGCTCTTTCAGATAATATCCGATCTTCTCCCCGCATCCGGATTCCCGGATGCTGTCCTCAAAGCAGATCATATGGGTTGTTTCCGGTGCAATTTCCCCGATCGTCGCAAGATCCAATGGCTTGAGGCACCTTAGGTCAATGACAGCGCACCGTATCCCCTGCTCCTCCAGAAGTAAAGCCGCCTTCATGCATTCATGAAGGATGCGGCCATAGGATATCAGCGTGATGTGTTCCCCGTTTCGTAAGATCCTGGCTTTGAAAGGATCCAGTTCCTCCCATTGCTCCTCACGGCAGCTTTCCTTGGGATAACGGATGGCGACAGGTCCCTTTGCTTTGTAAAGCCCGTGGCTGAGGAAGGCCTCATAATCCTTCCGGTTGGAAGGCGCAAAAATCTCCAGGTTGGGCATGTGCCCAAGATAGGCCAGGTCATAGATGCCCTGGTGGGTCTCTCCGTCGCAGGGTACAATCCCCGCCCGGTCAACGCAGAACACCACATGCAGGTTCATCAGGCACACATCATGCAGCATCTGGTCATATGCCCTCTGCATGAAGGAAGAATACATCACCACGACGGGTTTCAGGGACTGGCAGGCCATTCCCGCCGCAAAGGTCACTGCATGCTGTTCCGCGATGCCCACGTCGAAGAACCGCTCCGGATACTTCTCACAGAAGGGTGTAAGGCCTGCCCCGATGGCCATGGCCGGACAGACCACCACCACATCCGGATCAAGGTCCGCATGTCCGGTCAGCAACTCCCCGGTTACTTCGGAAAATGTCTTGCCGATGCCGTTGCTGTCCACCCCGTTAAGCACATCGAACTTTCCTACGCCGTGGTATTGCTGGGGCTGGCATTCGGCCTTTTCATAACCCTTTCCTTTTTTTGTGATGACATGCAGCAGCTTAGGCCCGGGAACGATCTTAATGCTTTCCAGGATTTTCACAAGGGCTTTGACATCGTGGCCGTCCACAGGGCCATAATACCTGAAGCCGAACTCCTCAAAGAGGGCTTCCCGGGTGTAATAGTATTTGATGGCGCCTTTCAACCGATGGATGGAATCACGGAGCCATTTCCCTATCCATGGGATCCGTTCCACCAGGCTCTTCACTCTTTTATTCGTTTTTGCGTAAATGCTTTTCTCCCGGATCCTTTCCAGATATCTTGGAAGGCTTCCGACGTTTTTTGAAATGGACATCTCGTTGTCATTGAGAATGACCAGCAGGTCGTCCTGGTAGGAGCCTGCATCGTTGAGAGCCTCGAAGGACATGCCTCCCGCCATGGCCCCGTCCCCCACCACCGCGATACAGGTTCCCTTTTCCTTGCGCATGGTCTTGGCTTTCGCATACCCGTAAGCCGCGGAGATGGCGGTGCTGCTGTGTCCCGTATTGAAGAAATCATATGCGCTTTCCTCTCTTTTGGGAAAGCCGGAAATCCCCTTGTATCTTCTGACGGTATGGAACAGGTCTTTCCTGCCGGTGAGTATCTTATGGGCGTAGGACTGGTGCCCCACGTCCCAGACAACGACGTCCTCCTTGAAATCAAAAACCCTGTGCATGGCGACGGTCAGCTCCACGATGCCCAGGTTGGAGGACAGGTGCCCTCCGTTTTGGGAGATGGCATCGATGATGATCCCCCTGATTTCTACGCACAGTTTATCCAGTTGTTCATGGTTCAGGGACTTGATCCCATCGGGGAGGTTGATCTCATCTATCAATCTTTTTGCTGTCTTTCGCATTCGGTCTATCTCTCCCGGAAAAAACTTGCAGGATGATCCCTGTTTTATATACTATATCATTCTTTTTATTCAAAGCAATTCTTTTTCCGATGGCCTTGCCGCCGATGGTCAGGGATGCAACCGCCCCGCTTATCACAAGATTTGCCCAGGAGCGTCCGCTGTTGTCAAATGTTCCTGCGACATAAAAGACGACCATGGTGCTTGCCGCACCGCTGATGATCCCGCATATGTCGCCCACCACATCGTTGCAGATGCTGGTGACCTTGTCCACATGCCTGATGAGCCAGATGGCCTTTTGCGCGCCAAAGAGCTTGTGGGAGGCCTTGGAATGGAACACGGAGATATCCGCCACTGCCACGGCCATGCCGATGGTGTCAAACAGGATTCCGATGAATATGATGATGAGGATGACAACGACTGCCAGATAGATGTTCAGGGATTCCATGATTTTGGTCGATATCAGTATGAGGAAGGCAGCTATGAAGAAAGAGGAGATGAACAAAAATAAGATCCATTTTTTCCCATGGTCTTTTTTTGAAGTCCTGTTTTTATTTTTTGACACGCCCAATGATGAACCCTCCGAATAAAAAAAATAAGAGTGGCGATACACCAAGTAAATTTTGCGACTTCAGGTCAGGCCGGATTTCCCCATACGCTGCTGCCCGTCGCCGGAACAGTGGTTTCCCATTAAAGCCTACGTTACTCCGTTACCGGTAATATTGCCTGATTGCCACTTAGTCTACACCGCAATGCTTGATGCATCTCCAAAGAACAGTCTAGGAGATTTCCTCAACAGCTTTTCCGGCACCTATCCTCTTTTGCAAAGTTGGTTTCATGCAGCAATTATCTTTATGGCAACGGCCGTTGCCCATTGACATGATCCGTAATCCGCTCAACTCCACTCAAGGCAAGCTACACTGAACAGGCTTCCCTGAACAGGTTTTCTTCCGTGCCACGTCCTTGCTGACAAGCAGCCTCTCCCTGACAACAGAATCTCCACGATAAAGGGGTCGCCGCCTGCATGCCATTGCAGGCTGCCCCTAAATCTTAACTCCCGGCACCAGCCCACTACTGGGCGTAACAAGCCAATGCAAGGAACTTCATCGATGTGCTCTTTAACGGATTTTTAGGCCCGTCTTCGATGCCGGCAGCACTGACTAGAATACTGCGCCACCCTTATTTCATTTTCAATCTGCAATTAGGATTGTCATTATAGCATACTTCCGGGTGATTAGGAATCCACATGTCCACCCGAAAAGCATGGGCCGGGGTGCAAGGAAGTCGATTACACCACAATACCTCTCTGTTTCTTTCATTATCTGCCTCTTATGGCATCAGGAGATAGGCAATCAGGATACCGAGCGCCGCGCCGGTGATGACTTCCACCGGGGTATGTCCGATGAGCTCCTTGAGCACCTCCTCCAGATGGTAATCGTCCCCTTTCTGGTGATACAGCATCCTGTTGAGCACCTTGGCCTGCTTTCCGCTTGCCCTCCTGACCCCGGCTGCGTCGTACATCACCACAAGGGCGAAAATCAATGCGAGGCCGAACAAGGGGGACCTGAGCCCTTCTGAAAAACCGATGAGGGTGGCCAGGCAGACGGTCAGGGCGGTATGGGAACTGGGCATCCCCCCCGACCCGGTGAATTTGGTGAAGTCAATTCTCCTCGTTTTGAAGAGATGGATGGCGAATTTGATGAACTGGGCTGTCACCCAGGCGATGCAGGGGATGATGATGAACTTGAACTCAGCGAATATTTGTATGAATGTCATATCAGCCCTCTCTTTCCTCCAGCATGTCCGCGAATTGCGCCAGGATGCCATATGCCTTGGGCAGTCCCACCAGTGCATCCACCGCGCTGCGGGTGTGCATTGCCTGTCGTTCCAGGGAACCCTTGATTCCGAACAGGACCGGATACGTCATTTTGGCGTTTTTTTCGTCGCTTCCCGGATCTTTCCCCAGTGACTGCCTGCTGGAGGTGACATCCAGGATGTCATCCCTGATCTGAAAAGCGATGCCGATGTGCACGGCATATTCCTGAAGTTTTTTCATGGTCCCGGGCTTCGCACTAGACAGGCATCCCCCCGCAAGAACGGCGGCTTCAATCAGTTTTCCCGTTTTCATGGCATGCATCTGCATCAGGGATGCCTCGTCCCTTGTTCCTTCCAGGTCATACACCTGGCCGCCGATCATCCCTCCTGCCCCCGATGCCCTGGCAATGATGGAAGCCGCCCGGATGGCCTGCTCCGTGGTTGCATGATCAAGCATGACCTCAAATGCACCGTTTAGAAGAGCATCTCCCGCCAATATGGCAAGGGCTTCCCCATGCACTTTGTGGCTTGTGGGGATGCCTCTCCTGTAGTCGTCATTGTCCATTGCTGGAAGGTCGTCATGGATCAGGGAATAGGTGTGGATCATCTCCAGCGCGCAGGCAAAAGGCATGACCCCATCCAGGTCCGTCTTTCCTGATGCCTCATATGTAAGAATCAACAACATGGGCCTGACCCTTTTTCCTCCTGCACAGATGCTGTAGCGCATGGCTTCCTTCAGTGCCGGAGGGCAGCCCGAAAACCCGTCCAGGGTCTTCATCAGCGCCTCATCCACCATTTCCCTGCATGCAGTCAGCCTGCAATGAAAATCAGACAGGTTCATGGTCTTTTTCCAAGGACTCATCCGGTCCCACGGTGATGATCTCTTTCTTCGCCTTCTGGAGGATTTCATCCATCCGGCTGATCAGCAAAGCGCCTTCCTTGTATTTTTCCATGGCCTTCTCCAGGGGAACATCCCCGGCTTCCAGCATTGCCACGATCTCCTCGAGTTCCTTCATCATCCCGTCAAATGTCAGATTCTTCATTCCTGTCCTCCTTGCCGGTCACCTTCCCGGCGAATTTCCCGTCTTTCAGCTCCGTCACCACGATGTCCCCTTCCTCCACATCCCGGATGCTCCTGAGGATGCCGTCAGCCTTGTATGTGATGCTGTATCCCCGGTTCAGGACCCCGGCAGGGCCCAGCGCTTCCAACAGGGCCCCGTTCCTTGACAGCTTTTCCTGTTTTCCCTCGGCCATCCGCTGCATGGACTTCCTGAAGCGCTCAGCAATGAAATCCAGATTCATCTGAAGGAGCAGCACATATTCCAGCGGCCTTTTGAACACGGGCCGGTTCCTGATTCCTTCGATTCTTTTTTCCCTGTCCCGGACCAGCGCCTGCATGGCGTTGGAAAGCCTTGACGACTGGCTCCGGATGGTTGTTGAAAGCACGGATTTCTCAGGCATCACCAGCTCTGCCGCAGCAGAAGGCGTAGGTGCCCGAAGATCGGCCACAAAATCGGATATGGTGTAATCGGTCTCATGGCCCACCGCAGACACCACGGGGATGCCGGAACGGTATATGGCACGGGCAAGGCTTTCTTCATTGAAGGGCCAAAGGTCCTCCAGGGATCCCCCTCCCCTTCCCAGTATGATGACGTCCACGCTTCCGGTACGGTTGAAATAGTCCAGGCCTTTGATGATCTCCTTTTCCGCGCCTTTCCCCTGTACGCTGGCGGGATACAGGATCAGCCTGTGGTTATAAAAACGCCTGTCCAGGACATTGCGGATGTCATTGATGACCGCCCCTGTCCGGGAGGTCACAACACCGATGGACAAAGGAAGAAAGGGAAGGGCCTTTTTATGGGATTCCCGGAACAGTCCTTCTTCCGCGAGCCTTGCTTTAAGCTGCTGGAACATGGCAAAGAGGTCCCCCTGCCCGTATTCCGCCATGTCTTTGACGACCAGCTGAAACTGGCCGTCCCTCTCATACACGGACATGTATCCCCTGGCCACAACCAGCATACCGTCCCTCGGAGCAAACTCGAGATCCATGGCCGCATAGGAAAACATCACGCACCGGACCACTGCCCGTTCATCCTTGAGCGTAAAATACATGTGCCCGGAATGATGGTGCCTGAAATTGGAGATTTCCCCCTTTATGCCGACATCCGACAAGATCTCATCGGATGCCACAAGTGTTTTAAAATATGCATTGATCTGTGATACGGTATAAATCTCGGTCATTGCTTTTCCCTGCTATGAAATATTTGCCAATACCCCGTTGACAAACCTTCCCGACTGGTCCGACCCATATTCCTTTGCGATCTCAACGGCCTCGTTGATGGCGACGCCCTTCGGGATGTCGTCCCGGTAAACAATCTCATAATACCCCAGCCGCAGGATGGACAAATCAATTTTGGAGATCCGTTCAATCTTCCATGAGGCTGCGATGAATTTCCGGATGCTGGCGTCGATCTCCTCCAGATGCGTGTTCACACCGGTGACAACCTCCTGGATGTATTCCCTGGAGGCATCATCCGTGGGATTCTCCTCAAAATATGTCAGCAACTGCTCCAGAATGTCGTCCTTGTTGATCTGGGTCTGGTACAGGAGCTTGAATGCCGTCTCCCTGGCTTTTTTTCTGCTCATTGGTGCCTCACGGGCTCCAGGATACCGTCCACGATGATCCTGACGCTTGCAATCTCGATGCCGGTCGTCTCGATGATCTTGTTCTTGATCCGGCTCTGCAGGGCAGCAGACACCTCCGGTATGGAGATGACCGGGGGAACCTTTACCATCACCTCGATGGTGGCTTTGTTGTCGGTGCTGATGATCCTTGTCCTGATGTCTGAAATATTCTCCATCTGCTGGGCTTCCAGCTTGGCAAGGCTCTCAATGGATTGGGCGGATATGCTGATGACGCCTGCCGGATTGGAGATGCGGACAGCTTCCTTTGTCCTGTCCTTCCGCTTGAAGGTGAACAGGAACAGGACGTTCGACACGATGACAATCAAAAAGCACAGGAACGGGATGATCCTCACCGAAGAGAGGATTCTGCTGTCAAACAGGATGTTCCCCACTTCCCTGGCATAATATACATTCACCATCAGGTACATGCCGAAAAAACTGAAAACTGTCGTGATGATGAAATTCAACGCGATCAACAACGATCTGATTTTCCTCATAAAAACTCATCCTTTCTTTCTTCTGATACGATACCTTTCAGCGGGCCACGGTCATCCGGGCGTCACCGGTCCATCTCGATGTTCCGGGGAATGTTGACACCCTGCACATGGATGTTCACTTCCGTGACCTTCAGGCCGGTCATTTTCTGGACGATCTTCTTCACCTTTTCCTGGATGTTCCATGCCACTTCGGGTATCCGGGCGCCGAACTCCACAATGATGTGGATGTTGATGTGGGCAGCGCCTTCCCGAACGTCCACCTTGATTCCTTTGGAAAGATTCCTGATGCCCAATGCCTCGGCGATGCCTCCGGTCAGGTTTCCGCTCATAGCATATACACCTTCCTCCTCCACAGTTGCAAGACCTGCTATGATGGCAACCACTTCGTTGGTGACTTTGAGTTCGCCTATGAATTCATCTTCGTTCTGGACACCCGTCTTGGTTTCTTCTGTCATCGTCCACCTCCGGCATCTGCATTATATCACAGGGAAAGCGCCTGATGAACCTGTCCCTCTTTTCGGATGCAATGGTTCTCCACATAAAACTCAGGATAATAGGATTCCTTGGCCTTGCGAAGGCCGGGTATCCCCATGTCTTCCTGCCGGTTCACATACTTGATGTCCGGCCATTCATTGGCAAGGTATTCCCTGGCCATGGTCTGGTAGAGCCCCTGAAATTCCGTGTCCGCCTTTTCAAAATGCACCACCACCATGTCGGGGAAAATCTGCTCGCCGATGGTGAAGGCCACCATTTTCCCATTGATATAGACGGAAGCGGCCTTGCAGCCGATATCAACTTCATTGCTCAGAAGCTCCGTGATGGCATTTTTCTCACAGGAGAGGGCCTCATCCCCGAAATCGCTGTTCTCGCACCACTTTCCGATGACCTTCCTGATCTCTTCATGGTCGTGGCAATCGATCCGCTTGTATTCGTGCTGATACAGGGAATGGAACTTATTGATGTGGTTCCGCTTCTTGTTGTAGCGTCTCCCTTTCAACTCGACCTGATCTTTTGTGAAGTAGACATATTCAAAGAAATCCCTGTAGGGGACCACCGGATATGATTCTTCCAGGATGATTTTTTGCTCTTTTCCGATGCAATAGATGATCCCGGTCTTCTCATTGCAAAAGATATGGTCCACCGCTTTTTTCAAGTCTCCGGGGCCCATTGGGCATACCGCGGAATCATTGAATTTGCTTTCAAACAAAAAGAGCATGTCATCGAGGATATAGTATTCAAGCCCCGTCTGATGCCTCCAGATGTACTGGGTGGAGAATTTCGCCAGGGACATGTATCGAGGCGAATAAGCAAAATACGGGAGAATCTCCTTGTAGTTGTCCTGGTCCAGTTTTTTTCTTTCCGGCATTATGTCAGCACTACTTCCTTCTTCATTTCTGCGGAACGGTAGGCGGCGTCGATGATGGCCATCATCTTTTTTCCTTCCTCGGGAGGGGCGAGAAGCGCTGCCTTCCCCTCGATGGCGTCGATGAAGTGCTTGAACTCGTTGATCTCCGGTTTTGGATAATTCGTGACGGGCGTGATGTCCACCACGGTGTCATTGATCTCGGAATAAATTTTCAGTTGCCCGGAATGGAACGTGACCCCTCCCCTGGTTCCGAACATCTCATAGAAATATTCCTCCTTCTCGGTATTGAGGGCATAGGAAAACTCATAGGCCATGGTCGCACCGTTGTCAAGGCGTATGAAACCCAGCGCAAGGTCCTCCACATCATAATCCCCGGCTTCGGGCACGTCCGCCTTCCTCTGGTTTTTAGACTTGCATCCGCCGAATTTCCTATAGGTGGAAGCCGATACCGACAAGGCTTCCGGATACCCCATGAAATGCAGGGTCAGATCAATGAAATGCACTCCCAGGTCGATGAGGGGTCCCCCTCCCGACAAATCTTTTCTGGTGAACCAACTGCCCAGCGAGGGAATGTTCCGTCTTCTCCTCCATCCGCAGCGCACATAGTAGATTTCCCCCAGGCCGCCTGAACATATATAGTCCCGGACAAAACAGGCCTCGTTGGTGAAACGGTTGTTGAGTCCGAGCATGAGCAGGGCGGTGGAGGAGTCCTTCGCCCGGATGATGTCCCCCGCTTCCTGCTCGTTCATGGCGATGGGCTTTTCCAGATGCACATGGATGCCCCTGCCCAGGAGATCCACCGCATAGTCCCTGTGGAATTTATTTGGTGAGCATACGCTTGCGATGTCCGGGGTTTCCTTGCAGAGCATCTCCTCGTAATCCGAATAGGTATTGATGGAAGGGAACTTCCCCTTCAGGTTCGCCAGTGCGCCTGCACTGGGGTCATAGGCGGCGCACACCTGGACGTTCCCAAGTCCCATGTACCCGGGAATATGCTTGTACAAGGCCACCCCTCCGGCCCCGATGGTCACATGCCTGTATTTCATGTTGCTCATTTCCCGACCTCTTCCAGGGGAACCTTGACGTTTTCGCAGTCCAGCCTGTCCATGACCTTCCCCGTGGGGGCTGCCCAGCGGCAGGCGTTGGCGATGACCTTCATGATCTCCGGGTGGTGATAAATGGGATATGTCTCATGGCCGGGCTGGAAATAGAACATCCTGCCCCTTTCCACTTGGAAGCAGCAGCCCGAACGGAAGACCTCCCCTCCCTCGAACCAGGAGATGAAGACCAATTCATCGGGATTTGGTATGCCGAAGGGCTCCCCGTACATTTCCTCCCCGGGAAGCTCGATATATGGGCCGATGCCCTCTGCGATGGGATGGTTGGGATTGACCACCCATAATCTGGTCTTCTCATTGACCTCCCTCCATTTGAGGGTCCCGCTGGTCCCCAGCAGTTTCTTGAATATCTTGGAATAGTGGCCGGAATGCAGCACGATGATGCCCATCCCGCCGTTGACCCTTTCCCTTATTCTTTCCACCAGCTCGTCCCTGACCTCCCCATGGGCGCAGTGCCCCCACCAGATCAAAACATCCGTGTCCGAAAGGACCGCATCCGGCAGACCTTGTTCCGGATCGTCCAGGGTGGCAGTCCTCACGGAGAAATTCTTCTCTTTTCCGAGGTGGTCGGCGATGGCCCCATGGATGCCTTTGGGATAGACCGACGCAATCTGCTTGTTTTCTTTCTCGTGCCTTCCTTCGTTCCATACAGTGATGTTCGTTGTCATGATTTTCCCCTTCCGCCTATGCCCGTTCCATATATTCGCCGCTTCTTGTATCAATGCGGATCTTTTCACCGATGTTGATGAACAGAGGAACCTTCACAACGGCGCCAGTCTCCACGGTCGCCGGCTTGGTGGCTCCCTGGGCAGTGTCCCCCTTGTATCCGGGCTCTGTCTGTATGACTTCCAGCACCACAAAATTCGGCGGTTCCACGCCGAATATGTTGCTTTTATGGGAGAGCATCTGGACAGTCTCGTTTTCCTTGATGAACTTCAGGGAATCCCCCAGTGTGTTGGCATTGAGGGGTATCTGCTCATATGACTCCATGTCCATGAAATAGAAAAGCTCGCCGTCTTTGTAAAGGTACTGCATGTCCTTTCTCTCAATGATCGCCCTTTCGAATTTTTCGTTGGGGTTGAACGTCCTTTCATGGATGGAACCTGTCAGGATGTTGCGGATCTTCGCCCTGACGAAAGCTGCCCCTTTCCCCGGTTTTACATGCTGGAACTCCACAATCTGGAAAAGCTGCCCGTCCATTTCAAAAGACAGCCCGTTTCTAAAATCACCGGCGAATAACATACATATACCTCCTCAGTCAATCAAATAGAGTCTACAATATACCGTGCCAAAAATCAACATCATCTGTCTTCCCTGAAATACTCCCTGCCCAGCCATGAAGGCGGCGGATGTTTCTTTTTCTTGTTGATGGACGAGGCAACCAGCACGATGATGGTGGCGATGTAAGGAAGCATGTCGATGAAGTCCTGGGGAATCTTCCACTCGAACTTCTGGAGCCTGAACCCCAGGATGTCCAATCCCCCGAAGACATAGGCCCCCAATACGGCCTTGATGGGGTTCCAGCCGACGAATATCACCAGTGCAACGGCGATCCATCCCCTCCCCGCCACCACATTGTCCTGCCAGACCGGGATATACACCAGGGAGAGATAACTCCCTCCAAGGCCACAGAGGGCCCCGCCGATCATGATATGGATGTATTTGAAAAGCGACACGTTGATGCCGGCTGCATCCGCAGCGTAAGGATTTTCACCCACAGCCCGGAGCTTGAGCCCCGTCCTGGTCCTGCTGATGTAAAGACCCGCCAGCACTGCAATGAGAAAAGCCATATAGATCATGATGTCGTTGTTGAACAGGATGTCCCCGACAAAAGGGATATCCCCCAGCAGGGGGATGCGGATCTTTGTCTGGAGGATTCCTTTCACCGTGTTGGAAAGGACCATGCCCACATAGTTCTTGCCCAGGAACCCTGCAAGACCGGTGCCCAGGATGGTGATGGCAAGGCCGGTGACGATTTGATTCGCCCGCAGCGTGACAGTGATGAAGGCGTACACCGATGAAATGAGGATTCCCGACAGGATTGCCATGAGGATGCCGAAAAGTGCGCTCCCCGTGTTGTATGCGCCGATGAAGCCCGATACAGCCCCCACCAGCATCATGCCCTCCACCCCAAGGTTGAGGTTCCCCGCTTTTTCCGTCAGGCTTTCCCCCACGGTGGCCAGTAGAAGAGGAGTGCCCGCCTGGATGGCTGCGGACAGGAGCAACACCATGTTCATTCAGCCTCCACCTCCTCTTTCTTGTCAATGTTGATTCTGTACTGGATGAAAAACTCGCTGCCCAGGACGAACAGCAGGATGATTCCATGAAGGATCACCGCCACAGATTCCGGGATGGCAAAAGCGGATTGGATATAGGAACCCCCTTGGATCATCCCCGCGAACAGGATGGAAACCAGAATGATATATGCCGGGTGGAGCTTTGCCAGCCAGGCGACGATGATGGCGGTGAAACCCGCTCCCGCCGAGGTGTTCACGGACAGGGTATGGGATACCCCTGCGACCTGGACGAAACCCGTCAGGCCTGCAATGCCACCGCTCAATATCAGGGAAAGGATGATGATTCTGCCGACCTTCATCCCGGAATACCTGGCGGTGTTCACGCTTCCCCCCACCACATTGATCTCATATCCTTTTTTTGTATGGCTGACCAGCAGGTAGACGAAAACAGCCACGAGAATGGCGATGATCCAGCCGGCATGGATGCCAAGCACTTCGGGGAGCCGGGCATTCGTGCCGAAGGTGGCAATTTTCGGGAACCCCATGGCCCGGGGGTCCTTCCAGGCATTGTACTGGAGATAGCCCACCCATTTCAGGGCGATATAGTTCAGCATCAGGGTGAACAGGGTCTCATTGGTCCCGAACTTCACCTTGAAGACCGCAGGAATGAAGGCCCACAGGCCTCCGAAAAGAAAAGCGGCCAGGGCCATCAGGACCAGCATCAGTGCCCTGGGGAGATCCCCGAAGTTCAATGCCACGAAAGTCGCAGCGAATGCCCCCATCATGATTTGTCCTTCCCCCCCGATGTTCCAGAATTTCATCCGGAAGGCGATGGAAATGCCCAGTGCCGTGATGGCCAGGGGAATGGCGCGGATCAGGGTCCCCCGTATCCTGAAAAAGTTGGAGAAGGCACCTGTCAGCATGGAATAGAAAACCGCAAAAGGATTGTGGCCCAACAAGAGAAGAAGGATGGATGTGAAGGCGAACGCTCCCAGCACCCCGAGTATTTTTATGGTGAAACTTCTTTTTCTTGAGATTTCCCCTCTTTTCGATATCCTAAGCATAGATGCTCACCTCACCTGTCATCAGGAGCCCCAGTTGGTCCCTGGTGACGTTTTTCGCATCCACGATGCCTGTGACCTTGCCCCCGCACAAAACCAGGATGCGGTCGGACAGGGCCATCAGCATATCCAGGTCCTCCCCGATGAATATGACGCCGACCCCTTCCATTTTCTGCCTGTTGAGGATATCGAAGACCGTGTATGTGGATCCTATGTCCAACCCGCGGATTGGATATGCTGTGATGAGCACATGGGGATTCTGATCCAGTTCCCGTCCCAGAAGGACTTTCTGGATGTTTCCCCCCGACATTTTTTTCACTGCCTGGTGAATGCCGGTGGTGGTGATGTCGAAGGTTCGGATGATCTTTTCGGCTTTTTTCTGGGCATACCGACGGTCCAGAAACAATCCCTTCTGTACGAAATAGTCTTTGAGCATGAGATTGTCCACCATGTCCATGTCTGCCACCAGGCCCATGCCGAGCCGGTCTTCCGGGATGAAACTCATGCTGATCCCCAGTTTCAGGATCTCCCTGGGATTTTTGCCGACGATATCGCTCCCTTCATACATAATCTCCCCGGATTTCACGGCAATCAGGCCGGCGATGGATTCGCAGAGTTCCTTCTGTCCGCTGTTGGCGATGCCTGCAACGCCGAGAATCTCCCCCTCGTACAGATCAAAGCCGATCCCGGCAAGCTTCTCCACCTTATCCTGGTTCTCCACCGTCAGGTCACGGCACTCCAGGATCTTCTTCCCGTTCCCGTACTTAGGCCTGTCGATCTTGAAATCCATGGCTTTGCCCATCATCATCTCGGCAAGCTCGATGGAGTGGGTCGAAGCCGTATCCACCGTTGCCACCAGCCTGCCTTTCCGGAGCACGGAAACCCTGTCGCTGATCTGCATCACCTCATTGAGCTTATGTGTGATGATGATGATGGAATGGCCTTCATTCCTCATCTTCCTCAGGATCATGAACAGCCTGTTGATTTCCTGGGGGGTCAGCACGGCGGTGGGCTCGTCCAGAATAAGAATCTGCGCTCCGCTGTAGAGAACCTTGATGATCTCAAGGGTCTGTTTCTCGCTCACCGTCATGTCCCCGGCCTTTTTCCCGAGGTCCACGAAAAGGCCGTATTTCTCCATCACCCTGGTCAGTTCCTTGTCCGTCTTCGTCTTGTTCAGGAAGCTTCTTCCTTTTTCCCCCAGGATGATGTTCTCCCTTGCGGTCATCCGGTCCACCAGCTTGAAGTGCTGGTGGATCATCCCGATGCCGAATTTCTTGGCGTCCTGCGGTGAGCGGATGTCGATCCTCCTGCCCCGCAGAAAAATAGAACCGTTATCGGGCATGTAAATGCCCGATAACATGTTCATCAAAGTACTTTTTCCGGAACCGTTCTCACCGAGCAGCGCCAGAATCTCCCGGTTCCTGAGATCCAGCGTGATGCTGTCGTTGGCAATCACGTCTCCGAATGTTTTTGTGGCGTTTACCAGTTGTATCGCCGTGCGGTCACTCAAATTGCTTTATCCTTTTACTGCTCTGCATCCAGTGTCCCTTTGACACCCGCAACGAACCACATCATACCCAGCATCTCGCCGTCTGATAATTTTTCTCCCGCTTTCACCTTCACATTCCCCTGCCTGTCCATGATTTCCCCCTGGAAGACAAAGAAGGAACCGTCGATGATTTTTTCCCTGTATTCAGCCACCAGGTCAACGGATTCGGGAGGGGCGACATTGGTCAGGGGGGCCAGGTCCACGATTCCGGATTCCAGTCCCTTCCAGTAGGATGATGGCTGCCAGTTTCCGTCCATGATGGCCTTGACGGTGTCCACATAGTAGTAGCCCCAATGGAACACAGGCGCTGTCATATAGGCGTCCGGTGCCACTTCCGGTGTGGCCAGGTCATATCCGATGGCGAATACGCCTGCGTCCTGTGCTGCAATCTGCGGGCCCGGGCTGTCCTGGTGCTGGGTGATCACATCGCATCCTTCCTGGATGAGGACCACTGCGGCGTCCTTCGCTTTCACCGGGTCAATCCAGGTGTTGGTCCATCTCACATGCACTTCCGCATCAGGATTCACAGCCTGCACACCAAGCGTGAAGGCATTGATTCCCCTGACAACCTCGGGAATCTGCATGGCTGCGACATATCCGACCTTATTGGTTTTTGTTTTCAGGCCTGCCACCAGTCCCGACAGGAACCTGGGTTCATAGATTCTTCCGAAATAGTTTCCGTGGTTCGCGCTGAGTTCCCATCCCGAACAATGCAGGAAGGTCACGTTGGGGAACTGGTCCGCCATTTTTTTCGTGGCGTCCATGAACCCAAAGCTGGTGGTGATGATGATGGTGCACCCCTGGTCGATGAGAATCCTGATTTCCTGCTCCACCGCTGCATCATCCTCAGGCACATTTTCCTTGTATATGGTGGTGACACCCAGCTCCTGTTCCAACATTTTCCTGCCGTCGTCGTGGGCCTGTGTCCATCCGCCGTCGTTCACCGGCCCGATGTAGATGAAGCCGACCTTGACGCCGTCGGTCTGTCCCTTGTCCGTCTTGCATGCCGACAAGGTAAAACTGAACAGCATCACCATGACCATCACGATTGCAAACACTCTCTTTTTCATTGTTCTCCCCCTTATTCTTCTTTATCAAGTCATTGCCGGAATGGGCAATGCATCAATCCCTGAATATGATCCTTCCGTTTTCCATGGACTGTATGGAGACCAGGGTCTCCAGGCGGATTCCCTTGTCCCTTATGGCCTTCCCGCCCTTCTGGAAGGCTTTCTCGATGACGATTCCGATGCCTGCCAGGGTGGCACCTGCCATCCTTACAATCTCCAGCATGGCCAGCGCGGCTTCCCCGTTGGCCAAAAAATCGTCGATGATGAGGATATGGTCCTTGTTCCCGATGTATTTCCTTGAGACATTCATCACATAGGGCTCTTGCTTTGTATAGGAATAGGCATTCACGGAAAAGACCTCGTCATCCGATTTCCGGCTGCTTCCTTTTTTGGCGAAAATGACAGGCACATGGAAATTCATGGCGGTGGCGCAGGCCACAGATATGCCGCTGGACTCGATGGTCAGGATTTTTGTGACAGGCTCCCCTGCAAATCGTCGGTGCAGCTCAAGGCCCATCTCGACCAGCAGTTTGACATCAATCTGATGGTTCAGGAAACTGTCGACCTTCAGGATGTCCTTGTCCATCACACGGGCGTCTTCCAGTATTCTTTTTTTCAGGTTGTCCATCGGTTTCTCCTTGGAATGGGCCATGCAACAATTCTATATGATAGCAAGGATGAATTCAATGATTTTTTCAACATTTTTTTCACATGTGGTATAGGGCAAACGACTTCCCACAACATGTTGTATTCGCTCCCCCCTCGTGCTATACTGACTTCATGAATGGGAGGATGGACATGGACAGATACGACGTGGTGATCATCGGTGCGGGTACCGCGGGCATTTTTGCCGCATATGAACTGTGTGTCCTGGATCCTTCCAGGCGCATCCTTCTCATCGAAAAGGGGAAATCCCTCCTGGGCAGGAACTGCCCCATCATCGAAGGCAGGGTCACGGACTGCATCGGCTGCCGTCCTTGTTCCATCATGAGCGGTTTCGGCGGCGCCGGTGCCTATTCCGACGGAAAATTCAATTTCACCACCCAGTTTGGAGGATGGCTCAATGAATACCTGGATGAAAAATACATCCTGGAGCTCATCGAATACGTGGACAGCATCAATGTCGGGTTCGGCGCTACCCTGGAAAGATATTCCACCGATGGTGAAAAGGCCATGCTGCTTGAAAAAAAAGCACTGGAGAACGACCTCCATCTCCTGAAGGCGCAGGTCAAGCACCTGGGCACGGAGCAAAACCTCAACATCCTGAAAAAGCTTTATCAGTTTTTACAGGGCAAGCTCACCATCCTCTTTGACACGCATGTGGAACAGATTTCGAAAAGCGACGATTTGTTCACGCTGGACCTGGGCGGAGGACGATTTGTCCTCTGCAAGGACCTCATCGTGGCGCCGGGCAGGTCGGGAGCCGAATGGTTTTCATCCATATGCAAGAACCTGGGCATCGGCCTGATCAACAACCAGGTGGACATCGGCGTCAGGGTCGAGCTACCCGCCAGGGTATTCGACCACATCACGGATGTGGTCTACGAGGCCAAGCTCCTTTACCGGACCAAGCAATACGGTGATATCGTGCGCACCTTCTGCATGAATCCTTACGGGTACGTGGTGTCGGAGAATGTGGATGGAATTGTGACCGTCAACGGGCACAGTTACGCGGACAAGGCCTTGCGCAGCGAGAACACAAACTTCGCCCTGCTGGTCAGCAACCGCTTCACCTATCCGTTCAACCAGCCCTATCAATACGGCAAAAGGATTGCCTCCCTTTCCAACATGCTGGGGGGAGGCATCATCGTCCAGCGTTTCGGGGACCTGATCAGGGGAAGAAGGAGCAACGAGCACCGTCTCGCCAGCAGTTTCACCAAGCCCACCCTCCACGCCACCCCCGGGGATCTGAGCCTTGTCCTGACAAAACGTCACCTGGACAACATCATCGAAATGATTTACGCCCTGGATAAAATAGCGCCGGGCATTGCCAACATGGACACCCTTCTCTACGGAGTGGAGGTCAAATTCTATAGTTCCAGGGTGGAACTGACCAATGAGTTCGAGACCCCGATCCCGAGCATGTTTGCCATCGGGGATGGCGCCGGCATCACCCGGGGCCTTTCCCAGGCCGCCGCCAGCGGAATCCATGTCGCCAGGGTCATCGTCGGAAGGAATCACGTGAAGTGACTACAGGATCAGCAGTTCCTTTCCTGTTTCATTGAAAACATATGGGTTGTTGTCACGAATCGCCACCAGGTTCTCAATCCGGACCCCTCCAATATCCTCCACATAGATTCCCGGTTCCACGGACACCACCATGTTGTTTTCCATGATGCTTTCACTTTTTTCACTCAATCTGGGCTCCTCATGAACAAGAATCCCCACACCATGTCCCAGGCCATGGCCGAAGCATCCCTCATACCCGTTTTTGTTGATGATTTCCCGGGCGATCCTGTCGATTTCCCTGCCTGACGCCCCTGCCACGACACCTTCCTGTGCCCTCTCCTGCGCTTCCAGGACAATCCGGTATATGTCTTTCATTTTTCCGGATGGCTGGCCGGCGAAGACGGTGCGGGTCATGTCAGCACAGTATCCTTCCCAGACTGCGCCGAAATCCAGGGTGACGGGGTCGCCCTGCTCGATTCTTTTCAGGCTGGCCTCCCCGTGGGGAAGGCTGGAACGTTTTCCTGAGGCCACGATGGTGTCGAAGGCCTGCTTCGATGCCCCGCCCTTCCTCATCCGGTATTCCATTTCCGCAAGGATGTCCAGCTCCAGGACCCCGGGGCGGATGTATGGCAGGACCTCCCCGAAGGCTTTTTCCGAGATCTCCGTGGCCTTTTTGATACGTATGATCTCCTCATCCTCCTTGATGATCCTGGTCCTGTCCACAAAAGATTGCACAGGGACGAGTTCCGCCTTGCCAAACACTCCCTTGAACCCACTGTACCTCATGAAGGAAAGGTCGTTTTCCTCAAAGCCGATGCGCCCCAGGCTGTCCCCCCCGGTGACTTCATGCAGGTGGGGCAACGCATCCCCTTTGTACATGGACACATCGTAATGCTTCCCGCAGATGGCTTTGGCAGCCTCAATGTAGCGGAAATCCGTACAAAAGAAAGCATTTCCAGGCGTGATGAGGATCAAAGAGGCGCTGCCCCGGAATCCCGAAAGATAAAAGGTGTTTTCCCGGGAGGTGACCAGGATGGCGTCCAGTTCCTTGTCCTTGATGATTTTCTTGATCTTGTCCATTCTCAGGTTCATGGCTTGCGTCCTCCTTCATACAGATGGTCCAGCGCTTCCAGGTATCCGGCGGCCCCTTTCCCGGATATCATCTTCCCGCAGGCTTTCGCGGTGACCAGAATCCTCCGGAAGTCCTCCCTGTTCTCCACATCGGAGAGATGGACTTCCACGGCGGGAATGGATATGTCCAAAAGCGCGTCCATGATGGCATAACTGTAATGGGAATAGGCTCCCGGATTGATGATGATGCCGTCATAATGGGCATCGGCCTCCTGGATGAAATCGATGATCCTGCCCTCGCAGTTGCTTTGTTTGTCTTCGATTCCCATGCCAAGGGTTTTGGCTCTCTCCCGGACCATGTCCATAAGCTCCCTGTAGGTTGCCTTCCCGTAGTGCCCGGGATCCCTCTGTCCCAGCTTGTTCAGGTTGGGACCGCTGATGACCATGATTTTCATTGGTTGTACATCTCCTTCATCCATAATGCATCCTCCGCCATCGTGCCGGCGGATTCGGATATGATCACAGGCACAAGCCCGTATTTTTTAATGACCGGGATAAAATCCAGGAAGTCCGGGCCGTACTGGGTATCTTTTTCCGTCCAATGCCTTTTCTCACCCATGTCCGTGAATTCGATCCGGCTGAAATGGACATGCATGCGTTTTGTCCTGTCCAGGCCGATGCCCCGGACCAATGCCTCCACGGTGTCTTCAAAGGCCTTGCTGCTGTCCAGCATGCCCCGGGTCCGGGCGTTGAGATGGCCAAAGTCAATCACAGGCAGGATTCTCTCGTCCACGTTGCAGATCTCGATGATTTCCCCCAGGTCCCCCATCTGATTGACCTTTCCCATGAGTTCAGGGCAGAGGATGACCCTGTCCCCGTACAGCTCCATCAGCTTCCCGAACATGGCGATGATCCTTTCCAGGGCCTTTTCCCGGCTCTGTCCCACCGGGCTTCCGGTATGGATGACGATTCTTCCTGCATTCATCCACTCCGCCACCTGCACGCTTTTCTCGACATACTCAAAGCTCCTGGCCATTTTTTCGTCATCGTTGTTGGCCAGATTGATGAAATACGGGGCATGGAGGCTGAGGGCGATGCCATGCTTCCCGGCTTCCTCCCCGATCTGCCTTGCAGATTCCTCCTTGATGAACAAACCCTTGCCTCCCTGGTATTCATAGGCGTCCAGCCCCATGTCCCGGAGCCATTTGAAGGCCTGGTATGTGGACTTGTACCCCTGGGCATAAAAACTCTCGCTGTTGCCTCCGGGTCCGAAACGTATCATATCCTCTGGATCCTTTCCCCGTGTTTTTTCAAGAATGGCCTTTCCAAGAGCCTTTTCAGCCGCACGAACAGAATTTCCCTGGTGTCCAGCGGGCGGGTGAGGATGGTGAAAAAGCCCGCTTTTTTCCCTCCCCTGATGTCGGTGAACAGCTGGTCCCCGATCATCGCGCAGTTTCCGGGATCCAGTCCCATCATCGCGGCCGCCCTCAAATATGCCCCTGGCAGAGGTTTTCCGGAAAGCCATATCCCCAAAACCCCCATGTCCTTCATGAATGCCTCCGTCCTTTTGCGGCTTGCATTGGAGAGGATGACCACGGAAAACCCCATTTTTTTCATGTCATAAGCCCATTTCCTGGCCCTTTCATCGGCATGGGCCCGGTGCATGGGCACCAGGGTGTTGTCGATGTCCACGGCAATCCCACGGACTCCCGCCTCGTGAAGTTTCCTGTAATCAATGGTGAAAAGGTCCTCCGACATGTAATCAGGGAGATGCTTGGACATGGCTGCTCCTAAAATAGTTTTGATATCCGTCATTTCTTTTAGTATAATATATACGACGAAAAATGTACAAGGGGGCCAACCAAATGGTACCGTCCTTCATCCGCTCCACAAGCTTGAAATCCAAGCCCTCCTTTGCCGACCTGGGCTTTGGGAAGGTTTTCACAGACCATATGTTTGTGATGGACTATTCCCGCCAGAAAGGATGGTTTGACCCAAGAATCGTTCCCTACGCCCCTCTTTCCATGGATCCCTCCACCACCGTCCTCCATTACGGGCAGGGTGTGTTCGAGGGAATGAAGGCCTATCTGTCCAAAACCGGCAAAATCCTTCTTTTCCGCCCCGAGAAAAACATGGAGCGGCTGAACAGGTCCTGCGAAAGGATGTGCATCCCTCCCCTGGACGGCACATTGGTGCTTGACGCCCTCAAGGAGCTTCTCCGTATTGAGAAGGGCTGGATTCCCGACCAGCCAGGGACCAGCCTGTACATCAGGCCATTTGTCATCGCCACGGATGCTTTCCTCGGTGTGCGTCCTTCCTCCACATATACGTTCATGATCATCTTAAGCCCCGTGGGGTCCTATTATCCCACCGGGATCAACCCGGTGAGGATCTACGTGGAGGAGGAGTATGTCCGCTCCGTTCCCGGAGCCACGGGAGAGGTGAAGACCATGGGGAATTATGCCGCCAGCCTGAAAGCCCATGAGAATGCGGATAAAAACGGCTGTGTCCAGGTTCTCTGGCTGGATGCCCTCGAACACCGGTACATCGAGGAAGTGGGTTCCATGAACGTGTTCTTCAACCTGGACGGGCAGGTCATCACTCCGGCATTGTCCGGAAGCATCCTGCCGGGCATCACGCGGATGTCCGTTCTGGAGCTTCTGCGAAGCTGGGATGTCCCCGCATATGAAAGGAAGATATCCATCGATGAGATCATCGGCGCATGTTCCGACAAAACCCTGAGGGAATGTTTCGGCGCAGGGACCGCTGCCGTCATCTCCCCCGTGGGGGAACTGGTTTACAAGGGAAACAGCTTCCTGGTCAACAACGGCATGACCGGGGATATTTCCAAGAGGGTCTATGAACAACTGACCAACATCCAGTACGGCATGGAAAAAGATCCGTTCGGGTGGACCGTGGAAGTCTGAGGAACTGATGAAAAAAGGTGTTGCATATGCCGTCATTGGTGCTCTTTTGTGGAGCAGTGGTGGCATTTTTATCAAACTGACGGATGCACCCGCCATTTTCATCGCCTGCGCCAGATCCTTCTTCGCCTTTTTGTTTTTTCTGCCCGCCCTCCGTCTGCGGGAAATACGCCTCACCAAGGACCTGGTTCTGCTCATTCTCTTTTATTCATACACCCTCATCAGTTTCGTGCTGGCCAACAAGATGACCACCGCCGCAAATGCCATCATCCTGCAATACACGGCGCCAGTCTGGCTTTTTCTCTTTTATACCTTCATCAAGAAACAATATGACCCGAAAAAGCTGTTCCCCATGCTGATGATATTCACAGGCCTCCTGGTTTTTCTTCTGGAGCCGGCATCCGGCACCAGCGCCTTAGGGAATTTCATCGCCATGACCAGTGGCTTCGCCTTTGCCTTCGTGGCCTATTTCAGTTCAAAGGTCACCGTCATCCGTCCGGGTTCCCTGATATCCCTCTGTAATTTCTTCACCTTTCTGTTCGCCCTTCCTTTCGTGGCGCAACCCGTTGCCATCATCAAGGGACTTTCCCCCGCGGGCTGGCTGGGAATCATCCTGCTTGGGACTGTGCAGATCGGTCTGGGATACGTGTTCTACCTCATGGCGCTGCGTAAGCTTCACCCCCTGGATGTGTCCATCCTCTGCCTCATTGAACCCATCCTGAATCCGGTCTGGGTGGTGCTTTTCCTCCACGAGGTTCCTTCCGTCTATGCCTTGTTCGCATCCGCGGTCATTCTCTCGGGCATCATCATCAACACCATCCGGGAAAGAAGGCAGCAGAAGAAACCAATCACTGCATGCTGAAGAATTTAATGCTGTTTTCCATGGCTTCAAAACTCAAGCGGTCGATGGAAACGGATTTGACGGAGGATGTGTAGACGATGACCTCGGGAATCACCAGCGGCATGGATCTCACCTTGTCGTATTCCCATGGGCTGTCGCTTTCGAAGAAGATGTGCTTCACATCGATTTTCCGTACGAAATCCGCATATTCGGTGTTGTACAGGATATCCGGCCCCACCGAGACATGGTAATTGTTTTTCTGGATGCGGACCAGGTCCTTCTCGTCCCCGTTGAACCAGTGGAAGACAGCCTTGCTGATGTTGTATTCCTCCAGGATGGCCACAGCCTTCCCTGCGGCTTCATATGAGGCGTGCACGGTCACGGGTTTGTTGAAGGCATGGGCGATTTTCACAAGTTCCCTGAAAACCTCGAGGGATTCATCATAGAAGTCCTCCAGGTTTTCCAGAAAGCAGGGTATCCCGATCTCTCCGATCCCCGCCACTTTGTTTTCATTTTTTTTGATGAGCTCCACCACTTTTTCCAGATCCTTGTAGTTCTCCGGATGTTCAGGATGGATCCCGAGGCAGGCTTTGATCTTCTGGTGTTTTGCTCCCAGCCTCAGGTTCTCGAGGCAGGATTCGTAGCCTGTGGAATTCGAAGCCAGTCCCACCAGACTCCTGTCTGAAAGAACGTTGGCCAGTTCGTGTTTGCTGAACATGTCCGCATGACAATGGACATCATAGTATTTCATTCCCATCATTCCCTTTCATTACCGTATCCTCAATGACATTCCACAATTCCGCCGTCCCCTGTCTCTTCAGGGCAGAGAAAAGCACGACAGGTGTGTCCATGGACAATTCCAATGGCCTGATGATGTCTTTCATTTGCTGCATCTGCCTGGACCGGGGCAGTTTGTCCGACTTGACGGCACAGATGGCGAAGGGGATCCCGGATCCCTTGAGCCATTCCACCATGGCCACGTCCTGCGCCGAAGGGGCATGGCGGATATCCATCAGCTGGACAATCAGGCCCAGACGGCTCCTTCCCCTGATATATCGGTCCAGTAGCTGCTGCCATGACTTCTTTTCAGCTTTCGAGACCTTGGCATAGCCATAGCCCGGCAGATCCACCAGCCGCAATGCACCGTTGACCAGGTAGAAGTTGATCTTCCTGGTCTTGCCGGGTGTTGATCCGGTCCTTGCAATCCCTTTTCTTTCACACAGGGCATTGATCATGGAAGACTTTCCTACGTTTGACCTTCCCGTGAACGCCACCTCTGGAAGCCCGTCTTCCGGATATTGCTCGGGTTTCACCGCGGTAAGCTCGTATTCGGCGCTCTTGATGATCATTGGTCATCTCTCCTCTTCCAGTATGATGTCCAGGAAAGCCCTGGCAGCCTTTGTCAGCGGAACATTCCTGATGGTGATGACCCCCAGGTATCTTTTCGGGAATTCCATCTCGGACTCCAGGATGAACAGTTTTTCCCGGAACTCACTTTTTTGCAGGTATTCCCTGGTCACGCAGCTGACCCCCATGCCGATGGCGGCGAATTTCAACAGCAGGTCCACCGAGCCAAGTTCGATCTCCGGCTGAATCCTGATGCCGAGCTCATTGAAAAATTTATCGATGAACATCCGGGTGCTGGTCCCTTTTTCCAGGAGCATCAGCGGCAGGTCGGCCACTTCCTCCGGGCTGAGTTTTTTTCCGGCCAGGGCATGGTATGCCTCTCCCGCTGCAAAGCACTCACTCAGCTCAGTCTTCTTCCAGATCCGAATCCTTCCATCCATTTTCTCCGGGATGTTGATGATGCCGATGTCCGCTTTCCCCCTCCGAAGCGCCTCGATGGTCTCGCTGGTGGTCTTATTGGCAATCCTGATGTTGATCTCCGGGTATTTCCCCTTGAAAATGCCCAGGATCTCAGGCAGGTAGTACATGCAGATGGTGTCTGAAGCGCTGATGGTGATGCTGCCTTTTCTCAAGTCCTTCAATGCGTCCAACTGCACCTCTCCGGACCGGATGATGTGGAATGCGGGCTCTATGTGGGTGAACAGGATCTCCCCGGCCTCGGTGAGGGAGATTCCTTTGGAATGGCGGATGATGAGCCTCTGTTCCAGTTTGCCCTCCAGCTGGGATATGGCCTGGCTTACTGCGGGCTGCGTGACGAAAAGCTTTTCCGCCGCCCTGGAAAAACTTTTTTCACTGGCCACATGATAAAAAACCCTATAAAGTTCCAAATTGATTTCCATTCTTTCATTATATGGCGAATCCCCGGATATATCAAGAGTTCATAATTTCAGCTAATGAGGAATATAATTAATATTAATTATACTTATGACATGCGGTGTAATATAATGGCGTTGCAAGCATGGAATGAAAGGGAGGGTTTGTCATGGTGATATCCATTGTTGGATTGAATTGGGGGGATGAAGGAAAGGGCAGGATGGTGGATTACTTCGCCCGGGATGCCCATTGTGTCATCCGCTACCAGGGAGGCGACAATGCCGGCCACACCGTTGTGAACGAGCATGGGAAGTTTGCTTTCCACAATTTCCCTTCCGGGGTCTGTTATCCCCATGTTGTCAACATCATCGCCAGCGGGTCGGTGTTGAGCCCGGAATCCTTCATCAGGGAACTGGAGGAAGTTCGTTCCAAGGGACTCGCCCTGGACAACCTTTACATCTCCGACCGGTGCATCCTGATTCTTCCTTATGCATACATCCTGGAACGTTTGGAGGAGAGTCGGCTCAAAGACAAAAAATATGGTTCCACCATGAGCGGCATCGCTCCCACCTACGGGTTCAAATACCTGAAGAAGGGCATCCAGGCCGGAGAGCTCTTCCATCCGGATTATTTGAGGCGGCATGTCCATGAATCCGTGGCCTATGCGAACATTCTCATCGAAAAAGGGTACGGCGCTGAAAAAATCGACCCGGAGGAAATATATGAGAAACTGATCCGGGAAGCGGAGTTGCTCAAGCCCTTCATCCGGAACATCCAACCCATGGTGGAGGAACTGTTGAAAAACGGCAAAACCATCATAGCCGAAGCCCAGCTCGGGGCTTTGCGTGACATCACCCATGGCATCTATCCCTACACGACTTCCTCCTCCACCCTGAGCGGCTACGCCTGTGCCTCCATCCCCGTCTCCCCCAGGGAAATCACCGGAATCGTCGGCATCACCAAAGCCTATTCCACCTGTGTGGGGGAAGGCCCCTTCACCACGGAAATGTTCGGGGAGCAGGCACATGCGATACGGGAAAAAGGCAAGGAATACGGGGCAAAAACAGGAAGGCCCAGACGGATCGGCCACTTCGACGCCGTCGCCACCCGCTACGGGTGCAGGCTGCAGGCCGCAACGCAGATGACCGTCACCTGCCTGGATGTGCTCAGCGGACAAAAGGAGCTGAAGATCTGCACCGCCTACCGCACCGGGGATGGGCTCACGGAGCATTTTCCCCTTAACTGCACACTGGAGACCGCCCAGCCTGTCTATGAGACCCTTCCGGGATGGGAGGAGGACATCACGGCCATCCGGGAGATGTCCGGGTTGCCCGGGGCGGCCGTCGCTTATCTGAAAAGAATCGAGGAACTCTGCGGTTGCCCCATCACCCATGTGTCCGTGGGACCCGGCCGTGAAGCCCTGATTGTGGTATAAGAAAAAGCCTGATGTGGATCAGGCTTTTTTTTGGATTCTTTTTTACTTCTTTTTTCTTTTTCTTGCGGCTTCGGATTTCTTTTTCCTTTTGACGCTGGGCTTCTCGTAATGCTCCCTTTTCCTGACCTCAGCAAGTACCCCAGCCTTGGCACACTGCCTCTTGAATCTTTTCAGTGCGCTTTCAAGGGTTTCGTTGTCTTTTATCCTGACTTCTGCCATGCTTCTCTTTCACTCCCCTCCGACCCATATATATAGGGAAAACCTATTACCGGTGCAATGGTTGTATTTCATAAACACTAAGTGGTATTATAACCGATAAACGTAAGTACCGTCAACTATATTTTCAGTTCCCTCATCTCGGTTCCTCCCAAAACATGGAAATGCAGGTGCATCACCGTCTGTCCCGCTTTTTCCCCGCAGTTGTTCACCAGCCTGTATCCGTCCTCATCGATCCCCGTCAATCCGGCTGCCTTCCTGGCTGCCATGAGGATTGCATGGCTGATGTCCGCCTGTTCCGCTGTGAGTTCATTCAAGCCTTCGATATGGGTCTTAGGGATGACCAGCAGATGGACCGGGGCCACCGGGTTGATGTCCCTGATGACAATGGTCTTCTCATCTTCATATATTCTTTGAGCCGGTATGCTTCCTTCGATGATTCTGCAGAACACGCAATCCTTCATCGCCCAAGCACCTCCCTGATGCGGCTTTTCACGAAAGCCAGCGCTTCATCCGTCTTGGATGCATCCTTCCCTCCTGCCTGGGCCATGTCGGGCCTTCCCCCGCCACCCCCTCCGGTCATCCTGGCGGCTTCCTTCAGGAGATTGCCCATGTGGATGCCCTTTTGCACGGCCGGTTTCGAGGCCACTCCTGCGAAATTCACCGTGTCACCGGAAAACCCTGCAAGGATTGCCACGCAATCCTCATGTTTTTCCCTTACCCTGTCCAGGGAGGATCTCAGCTGCTCCATGTCCATGCCTTCCACCTTCTCCACGATCACCTTGGACGTTCCCATGGTCTCGGCTTTTTCAAGGAATCCTTCCATGGCGTCTTTCAGGGCATTGCCCCGAAGGGCATCGTTTTCCCTGCGGCTTTCCTTCAGTTCCTTTGCAAGGTTCAAAACCCTGGAAGGAACCAGTCCGATGTCCGTGGCTTTTAGTTCCCTGGCCAGTCCCCTCAGCATCCTGTCCGTGTCCTCGTAATGCCGGTATGCGTTCCATCCCGTCAGGGCCTCGATCCTCCGGACCCCGGCTGAAATCCCGTTCTCTGAAAGCACCTTGAAGATTCCCGCCTGCCCTGTGTTCCCCAGGTGAGTTCCCCCGCACAGTTCCCTGCTGGCTTCTCCTACGGAGACCACCCTGACCTGGTTCCCGTATTTCTCCTCGAAAAGAGCCGTCACGTTGCTTTTTTGTGCTTCTTCCAGCGTCATCAGCCGGGTGGTGACGGGAAGGGCTTCCAGGATGATCCCGTTCACAGTGTCCTGTATCAATGCCGTCTCCTCTTCCGTGAGAGGAGCGAAATGGGTGAAGTCGAACCGAAGCCTTTCATCATCCACATAGGATCCTGCCTGCCTCACATGATTGCCAAGGGTGTTGCGCAGCACATGGTGGAGAAGATGGGTAACGGTGTGATTCCTTCGGATGTGGCTCCGCCTTTCCACGTCAATGCCTGCCTTCACCGGTTCCCCTGGCAGAACGGTTCCTTTTTCCACATGTCCCTGGTGAAGATACAGTCCGTTGTCATCCTGGATGCAGCGTTCCACCTTCATATGGAAGTTTTCATTGGAGATGGTCCCGGTATCCCAGACCTGGCCGCCTCCCTCTGCATAAAAAGGCGTCCGGTCCAATACCAGTGTCGTCTGGCCGTCGTCCTCCCGGATGCCCAGGACCGTCGCATGGCCTTGCTCTTCGTCATATCCCGTGAAAACGGTGGGCTTGATGCCGTTGAACATGCCTTTTGACGTGTCCCATCCATCGGATTGCCCTGTTTTTTTTGCGTTTCTTGCCATCTGCCTTTGCTTGTCCATCTCCCGGTCATATCCCTGCCTGTCCACCGTCAGCCCGTTTTCCAAGGCGATTTCCTCCGTCAGCTCATAAGGAAACCCATAGGTGTCATATAGCTTGAATGCACTCTCCCCGGGTATTTCAACAGCGTCTCCAACCCTCATCTCCTCGATGGCTTCCCGGAGGATCACAAGCCCCTGCTCAATGGTGGACCGGAACCTGTCTTCCTCCGTCGAAAGCACCTTGCGGATGTACTCTGCCTTTTCCACAAGCTCAGGGTAAGCCTTCCTGGACTCCGCGATCGCAACGTCAGCCAGCTCCGTGAGGAATGGTCGTTCCACTCCCAGAAGCTTGCCGTGCCTGGCCGCCCTTCTCAAAAGACGCCGCAACACATATCCCCTTCCCTCGTTGGAGGGCAGAATGCCATCGGATATCATCATCACGGTGCTTCGGATGTGGTCGGTGACAATCCGGATGGAGACGTCGTCATTCTCGTTTTTTTTGTAATCCTTCCCTGCGATGTCGCATACCTTGTCAAGAATGGCCCTGATCGTATCCACCTCGAACAGATTGTCCACGCCCTGTACCACACAGGCCAGCCGCTCAAGGCCCATGCCTGTGTCGATGTTCTTTTTTTCAAGAGGCACATAACTGCCGTCCTCCAGCTTGTCGAACTGGGTGAACACCAGGTTCCATACCTCGATGTACCGGTCGCAGTCACAGCCCACCCCGCAGCCTGGTTCCTGACACCCCTTGTCCGCACCCCTGTCGTAATGGATTTCGGAACAGGGGCCGCAGGGGCCTGTCCCGAGCTCCCAGAAGTTGTCCTCCTTCCCCAGACGGAAGATTTTTTCCGGTCCAAGGCCCATCTGTTCATTCCAGATGGCATAGGCCTCGTCATCCTCCAGATATACCGAGACCAGCAGTCTTTCCTCCGGGATTTTCATTTCCATGGTCAAAAACTCCCAAGCCCACCGGATGGCGTCCTCCTTGAAATAGTCGCCGAAGGAGAAATTCCCCAGCATCTCAAAAAATGTGCCGTGCCTGGATGTTTTCCCCACCCTCTCGATGTCCGGGGTCCGGATGCATTTCTGGCAGTTGGCCATGCGAGGGGAAGGGGGCTTCTTGGCTCCCGTGAAATATGGCTTGAGGGGCGCCATCCCTGCATTGACGAGCAGGATGCTGGGGTCATCCTTTGGGACCAGTGGAAAACTCGGTACCACAAGATGGCCTTTCCCTTCGAAAAACGACAGGAACTTTTCCCGCAGGACATTCAATGAGCGTTCATTCATGACAATCTCTCCTTTATATAGCAACAGCCCTCTATCCATCATGGGACGAGAGCCATTCGCGGTACCACCCAAGTTCATCCGCCGCAGTGACGGATACACTCAAAACACGTTAACGCCGTGGTACGCCGGGGCTTTGGAGACCCCGGGGCTGTAAGGGTAGCTTCGCCTTTTGTCCGGTCTCCGGGATGCTTTCACCGGTGCACCCCTCTCTTTCATTGAGCAGGACCAAAGGTTACTCTTCCTTTTCAAGCGCCTTTTTCTAAACTCATTCTATTGAACAAATCCCCGGATGTCAAGGCAAAAAATAGCACCGGAGCCATCCGGTGCGTTGACATAACATTTTTTTAAGATTACGGCTGTAGCATTTTTCCCATGAAAAGGATACTCTGGTCCTCATCGTCGGTGATGATGTAGATGAAGGGCCTGTCTGCGATGAGTTCCCTGGGCTTTTCGTCAGGGATAAAGGAGGTGAGCCGGATCTCCACCGCCGTTACTGCCGCGGCCTCCGTCCCCTTCTCGTCCACCTCGATGACGGCCTTGTGGAGCACACGGCTGATTTCCAGGTTGTTTGCAATTCTGCTGAAATCAGCATTGGAGAATGCGGATCCCATGCCCATGCTGATGAGTTCACTGCTGATGTTGCGGATGCCATACTCCATTTTGAATTTCGGGAGCCGCACCAGGACATCCTCATGGCTTTGCATCCCCAAAAGGATTTCCTCCCATTTCTTCCTGTCCAGGCTCTTGATGAACTCGTTGATGTCCGTGCCTTCATCAGGCAGAAGGATGACCATGGAAGTCTTTCCTTCCCCGTAGGGAAGCCTGACCGCACGGAACCCGTCCTTATCCATGTAGCGCAACGTGGTTTTGAGGTACATCATGTCCACATCAGTGACAGCGCCGCTGTAATTCTTAAAGGCATAGTCCGCGGTCTTGTCCTTGTCGAAACTGTATGTCCAGTCACCGAGGAAATAGATTGTGTTGATGAGATACATCACCACGTCCTGGTCAATCCGGTCAATGATCTGGTCGATCTTGCCTCTTGTCTTTTCCTCCACCCACTCATTGATGATCCGGGTGGCATCCATCCTGCTGAAATCCAGGCTTCTCACCTCGGCGCTGAAAGTGTTCTTGCTCAGCTGGATGAAGTCTGGGTTCACGATGAAGTTTTCCCGGATCCATACCGAATTGTTGATGTCGATGGTGACTTTCCCGTCCAGGCTTTCCAGCCTGTCCAACAGATACCTGTGCCCCTTGTTGAACTCCTCGTCGCTGATTCCGGCATAACGCAAAGCCTGCGCCATGTCCGTCCTGGTCCTGCCCGCTGCGCCGTTATATAGCATGGACAGGGCGGATGAGATGCTGAAGGGGGACACGAAGATGTTTTCGTCCCTGTCCGCGATGTTGAGTTCTTTGAAAAAGTCGAAGGCGAAATCAATGTTCCCGGAAATCACATCATTGCTTTTTTCTGCTGCATACGTGGTCTTCATGGTCTGGGGAACCCCCCCGGTACTGCAGGCTGCCATGACAGCCGAGAGAATCAACGCTGTGATGACAATCATTGTTTTTTTCATTTTGTTCACCGCCTATTTTATTCATACCAATTAAACGATTGGAAAATGAAATAAGTTTCATCCGCCGGTATAAACCGCTTTGCATGGAATCACAGGAAGTTTCTCAGCAGGTCCTCGATGGTTTCCCTGGTCCTGATGAGCTTGATGCTTTTGTCGGATTTGATGAGGACCTCTGCAGGGCGGGGCCTGTTGTTGTAATTGGAGGCCATGATATAACCATAGGCACCGGCATCCATCACACCCAGCACATCCCCTTCCCGGATGAGGGGAAGCAGCCTGTCATGAGCCAGGATATCCCCGCTTTCGCAGATATTGCCCACCACGGTGACAATCTCTTTCTCCTGTCCGTCCAAAAGCCTGCCATCCCGGTACACCTCGATGTCATGGTGGCTGTTGTACAATGAGGGGCGTGCCAGGACGTTCATTCCAAGGTCGGTGCCGATGAACCTGATGCTGCCGTTGGTCTTCCTGGCATGGACCCGGCCCAGGAGAATACCGCACTCCGCGACGATGTACCTTCCGGGTTCGCTCCGGAACATGATCCTGGAGCCGTATTCCGAGGCAAAGGCTTCGAACTTCCTGTTGAGTTTCTCCCCGAAGGCCTCCAGCTGAAGGGGCCGCTCCCCTTCCTGCTTTTTGTAGGGGATGCCGAAGCCTCCCCCGAAATCCACGAATTCCAGGCCTTCGAACCCCTTTGCCACATCCAGCAGTTCCTGGACACTGTCGATGTAATTGTCCCCTCTCATGAACAGGGATCCGATGTGCTGGTTCAGTCCCGTAATCCTCAGATGGTACGTCCTTGCGATTTTTTGTATTTCCCCGGCCTGCCCTGTGTTGATGCCGAATTTTGTCTTGCTGCCTCCAGTGACCACCTTGCTGTGGTGTCCATCGCCGATTCCAGTATTGAGCCGCACGCTGACCTTGCTTCCGCTGAAGTTTTTCCCGTAGGTCTCAAGCTGGGAAAGGCTGTCGACACTGACCATGATTCCTTTTTCCACCGCATATTTCATTTCTTCCGCGCTCACATTGTTGCTGATGTAAAAAATTTCCTCCGGCCTGAACCCCGCTTTTCTCAGCACGAGGATTTCCCCGGGAGACATGGCGTCGGCATGAAGTCCTTCCTCCCGGATGACCTTCAACAGCTCCAGGTTGGCATTGGCCTTGATGGAATAGGTCACCTTGAAATTCTCATATGGCACGAAGCCGGTCATTTCACGGCACCGCTGCCTCAAGATGTCCTCATTGTATACATAAAGGGGGGACCCGAACTCGTCCAGCATCCTGTCCGGGTCATATCCTTTGAAAAAGTCAGTATTCCTGGTGTAGTATTCCATGTTGTCCGCCTTCACTTTTATTGTTATAAAATATACCCCACCATGGGAAGAATGTCAATTCTCTTTCCTGAGTTTGTGCCGTTTGATCTTCTTTGTTGTTGTCTTTTCAAACTCCTCGTCCTGCACATGGATTTTCTGTATGCGCTTGAAGATGGGAAGCTTCCTGTTGATTCTTTGGACTTCCTCCTCGATGACCCTCCGGATCTCTTCCAGGGAAGGTTTGATGGCGTTGAGTTTTTCCTTGATGGCCTCCATCCGCGGAACAATGTGCGCCTTGACCGTGTCCTCCTTGGTGATGTCCTCCTCGCTCCCGGAGACCAGGGATTCCAGGATGAACGGGCTTTCGTTGAGCTTTGCTTCCAGCTCCTCCGGGAATATGTTTTTACCCGTTTTTGTGACGATCAGGTTTTTGATCCTTCCGGTGATGTAGAAAAACCCGTCCTTGTCCACGTAACCCACATCCCCCGTATGGAGCCATCCGTTGCGGAGTGTGGATGCGGTGGCTTCAGGATTGTTGTAATAGCCAATCATGACATTCCCGCCCCTGATGATGATCTCCCCGATGCCTTTTTCATCCGGCTTGTGGATGGCCACCTCCACCCCGGGCAGGGGCAGCCCGATGGAACCGTGTTTGTTGGCGAACTGCCTGTTCCCCGTGGCGATGGGGGCGCATTCCGTGAGCCCGTACCCCTGGAGGATTTGCAATCCCATGTTCTCAAGCGCCTTCGAAACCTTGGGATTCAACGCGGATGCGCCGCAGATCACCTGTTCCAGCCTTCCCCCAAAGACATCATGCACCTTGTGGAAGAGTTTTTTCCTTGTTTCATTCTTTAGCAGGGAGCCTGCGGAGACCATCAGGCGGAACAATATCTTTTTGACGGTTGTCGCCTCGGCCTTCTTCTTGATCTTCTCAAAAATCCCTTCCAGGATCAGGGGGACCAGGACGATTTTGGTCGGTCTGACCTCCTTGATGTTCTGGGCGATGTAACGGATCCCCTCGCAAAAGGCCAGTGTCCCTCCCTTGTACATGGTGGCAAGGAACCCGCAGGTGCATTCATAGGTATGATGGATGGGCAGGATGGACAACAGGGTGTCCTTCCGGTCCAGGTCCACGATCTTGCAGATGCCGTAGAGTTCCGTCAGGATGTTCCTGTGGCACAGCATGACGCCCTTGGCCATCCCTGTGGTGCCGGATGTATACAACAGGATGCTGAGCTTCTCAGGGTCGATCCCCATGTCAAGGTACATCCTGTTTCCGGATTCCACCGCGTTTTTTCCTTTTTCCATGAATGCAGGGAGCTCCTCTTCCATGGAGAGGAACAGGGATATCGTACTGGATTTTTCCTTCAGATATTCCGCTTTTTCCTTTTGCTTGGATGAATAGACCAGAACCTGCATCCCGCTTTGCTCCGCAAGATACAGCATCTCTGCGGCATCCAGCTCCTTGTCCAGGGGAACGATGACCCCCGTCCCGTTCACCACCGCAAGGTAGGTCAGGCACCAGGCATAGGAGTTTTCACCCATGACGCCGATGAAAGCGTCCTTGTATCCCGCTTCCAGCAGCGCAGTACCCAGTCCTTCCATGTCCCGGTGCAGCTCATTGTATGTGATTCCCGTGTAGACGCCATCCTCCTTGCTCAGGAAGGCATTTCCCGGACCGTTGTCCCGCACGGTGATTCGCATCATGTCTTTTAGATCCCTGACCTCATGGACATCAAAAACAAACTCCTTATCCATTGCTGATGACATCGTCACCCACCCACTTTCTCAATACGGACGGAACCGCAACGCTCCCGTCCTTTCTCTGGAACTGCTCCACGATGGCGGGGATGATCCTGCTTGTGGCCAGTCCGGATGCATTCAATGTGTGCACAAAATCATTTTTCTTTTCTTCTTTCCTCCTGTACCGGATGTTGCCTCTCCTCGCCTGGTAATCATAGGCATTGGATGCAGAGCTCACTTCCTTGTAAATTCCCATGCTGGGAATCCATACCTCGATGTCATATGTCTTGCCCATGGCATGGGAACAGTCCCCGGCGGCAAGTTTCGCGACCCTGTAATGAAGTCCCAGGCCCTGCATGAGCCCTTCCGCCTTTCCCACCAATTCCTCCAGGGCGGATTCGCTGTCCTCAGGTTTTGTAAACTGGAACATCTCCACCTTGTTGAACTGGTGGCCGCGGATCATTCCCCGTTCCTCGGCCCTGTAGCTGCCTGCTTCCTTGCGGTAGCAGGGCGTATAGGCGAAATATTTGCATGGCAGATCTGATTCCTCCAGTATCTCGTCCCTGTGGAGATTGATCAGGGCGGTCTCCGCCGTGGGAAGGATGAACTGCCGGTATCCCTTCCCCTCGTTTTCCTCGAGCCAGAAGACATCCTCCTCGAATTTTGGAAACTGTCCCGCCGTATATCCGCACGCATAGTTTAAGATATGGGGCGGAAGGATGAACTCGTATCCGTCCTTCAGGTGCTCTTCAATGAAATAGTTGAGAAGGGCCCACTCCATCATGGCCCCTTTCCCTCTATAGAGCCAGAACCCGTTGCCCCCGATCTTGACGCCCCTCTGGTAGTCCACCAGTCCCAGGTTTTCACAGAGGGCCACATGGTCCAGCACAGGGAAGGCGAACACGGGTTTTTCCCCGAAGACCCTTTCCACCGTGTTCCTGGAGGCGTCCCCTGCAGCCACGTCCTCCGCCGGGACATTGGGCAGATTCTCCAGGAAACCCCGGATTTTTTTATCCAGTTCCGCAATGGCGGCCTCGTCCTCCCGGATCCCGTCTGCGGTCGCCTTGAGATCCTCCAGCAATGAGGAGACATCCCTGCCTTCCTTTTTCCAGGCGGGGATTCTGGATGAGATGATGTTTTTTTCCGACTTGCGGTTTTCCGTGCGGAATATGAGTTCCCTGCGTTGCTTGTCCCATGACAGCAGCTCCGTGAAGTCCACTGCAAGATTTCTTTTTGACAATTTCCTGACAATTTCCTCCGGGTTCTCCCTGATCCTGTTGATGTCCAGCATATGATCATCCTCCTTCAATAAAAAAGCCCCACACTATGGGACGGATGAAATTCCGCGGTACCACCCAAATTGGCATATACCCTCTTGTTTCAGCGATAACCGGCCAAACGGGAAGGCTCATCGCCTTCGTCTCAAAAGCGGAATTCATCCGCTGCGCCCGTTGCCTTGCACCACCCGGCAACTCTCTGTAAGGCACCCTCGGATTACTTTACTTTCTCATTGACATACATGAATTATACATCACTTTCTTGGATTCCGTCAATCGGAATGGTCCAGTGAAAAAATGTCTTCTCAGTCGATGGAACGCTTGAAATCAACCACCCGCTCAAATGTCCTTCTGTAGGAAGCCATTGCCTCCTCCAGCATGTATTCCATGGCGGGCATGGGATGGAAGGCAATGGAACGGAGCTCCTCCCCGTCTTTCACGGGTATGATGGCATAACGCCGCTTGTCCTGCCCGTCCCGGTGGATATACACCCATGTGGGGATGTGCACGACTTCCTCCAGTATGACACTGTTGTCTTCCCGGATGGTGAATGTTGCCTGCACCATGACCCCGTCCTCCGTATACAGCTTGTTGCTTCTCTGGGAGGTGTCATTCCGGGTGAAATTGGAGACAAAGTTTCCCGTCGAGTATATGATGTATCGGTCCTTTCCGTTGATATGGTGGACCTCGCTTTTCTGTACCACATGGGCGTGGGTGGCGAATATGATGTCGGCACCGTACTCGAAAAGCCGGACGGCGAACTCCTCCTGCCACCTGTGGGGTTCCAGCACATACTCCACCCCCCAGTGGAGATACACCACAATCAGGTCCACCTCTTCCATCCGGGCCCTGTCGATATGGGCCTTGATCATTTTCTCGTCCAGCATGTTGACCATGTATGACTGGTCATCCCGCATCTTGTACTCGTTGCCATTCAGGGCAAAGGTATAGCACATGTTCCGGATGGTCAGGCCTTTGGCTTCCACGTCGGTCCAGCGGATTTCCGGGTCCGTCTGCGTGCCTGTGCTCAGCATGCCATATTCCTCAATCTTTTCGATGGTGCGCACCAGGCCGGGCACGCCCCTGTCCAGGCTGTGGTTGTTTGCAGTGAGCAGAAGGTCGAATCCTGCATCCTTCAGGGCATGCAACGCTTCATCGGGTCTGTTGGATTCCGGATAACCCGTGAATCTCTGCTCCTTTCCTGCGATGACCACCTCCAGGTTCGCCACAGCCAGGTCCACCGCCTGTATATATGGTTTCACGTATCTGTAAAAGGGAGTGAAATCATAGGTTCCGGCATCCGGGTCATAGGCGCTTGCCAGAGTGGCGTCATGGTAGAGGTTGTCCCCAACGACCAGCATGGTGAAGGACTCCTCCCTGGTCTCTTCGGGTTTTGTTGTCTCCTCGGCGGGTGCGGGAGTATTGTCGACGGGTTCCTCCGGAGCAGGCTCCACGGTCTTTGGCGTCACGGTTTCCTGCACAGGTACAGTCGGGGCAGGTTCGGGTTCCGTTGCCCTGCAGCCTGCGGTGAAAACCAGCAGGAAGGCAAACAGGACAGCCAATGTGAAAAGATACTTTTTCATATGCATATTATATCACCTTGACGGATGTTATAGAACAGAGGAATTCCACCTCATAACCGGTGTTCCTTTCTTCCGGTCCACACCCTCTTAAAAATTTCAAAGCAACAGGACCGCGCCGTAATCCGGGCATGTGTTCATCCGGATGCCTGCGATCCCGTTGTAGATGCGTAAGGAACTGGAAAGCATCTCCCTGTCATGACAGGACAGGATCAACGGTTGCCTGACCACATGCATCACCACATGGACGGCCTCTGCCAGATTGCATGCGTCCTGTCCCCTGTGAATGATCTCGATGGCATCATACCCTTCCATTTCATAGGCTTCGTCAAGCATATCCTGGATTGATTTCCCTTTTTCAAGGACAATGGTCCCGATGTTGAATGCCTTGTCAACGGACAGCACCCGGGTGGCGGATGTGATATGGGGACCTATGGCGGCGGCGGGTCGCATCACACCTGCTGCGGCGGCCTGACGGATGGAATGGATGAACGCCGGCGTGGTCCCGCAACAGCCTCCCACAAGCCTTACATTGTATCGCAAAGACTGCTGCAGGGAAGAAGCAAAATCCTCCGGGCCCTGCCGGTATACCGTCACCCCGCCAATATTCTCCGGAAGGCCCGCATTGGGCTTCAAGGACAGGTATGAACCTGTCCTTTCAAGTTCCTCCATGACCGGGGCCATATACTCCGGTCCGAAGGAGCAGTTCGCCCCGACCAGGTCCGCACCCAGAGCTTTCATGCAAAGGCCTGCGCCAAAGGCCGTGTTGCCCATGAGGGTCCTGGCATTTTTTTCAAAAGCCATGGAACAGACCAGGGGCAAGTTGGTCACTTCCCTGGCCGCAATGATGGCCGCCCGCATTTCAGAGATGTCCATGAAGGTCTCAAAATTGATCAGGTCGACGCCCCCGTCCTCCAATGCCTCCACCTGTTCCTTGAATATGTCACAGGCCCAATCGAAGCTCATCTCTCCCATGGGCTCGAAGAGCATCCCTGTTGGTCCAACGGACCCGGCGACATAAACCCGCTCCCCTGCCGCTTTTCTGGCAAGCATGGCAGCTTTCCTGTTGATTTCCTTCGTTTTTTCTTTCAGTCCGTGTTTGGACAGCTGGATTCTGTTTCCGGTGAATGTGTTGGTCTGGATGACATCACAGCCGGCCTCCACATATTCCCTGTGCATCTTCATCACCTGCCCTGGATGGGTCAGGTTCCACTCCTCAGGGGAATGCCCGGGTTCCAGGCCCATCATCTGCAGCACATAGCCTTTTGAACCGTCATGAATCAGAATCCTGTCCCTGAGGTCCTGTAAAAAACCCATAAAAATACCTCCGGTGGATATTGATTACCATTATATACGAATATACGGGATAATCAAAGGCTCCGGAGGTTGAAAAAGGGGCTGGGTGTCAATTGCCAGGGACCCGGATGGTTTGGCCGACGAAAATCTCCGCGCTCTCCAGGTGATTGATCTGTTTGATGTGCCGGACAATTTTCCGGATATCCTGGTTTTGATGATTGATGGAGCTGGCGATGTCCCATAATGTGTCCCCTTTGACGATGACCACTTCGTAATAGGAATCCTGCTGCTTGCTTTGGGTGGGCCTTAAGGTGATCATGAAAGAACTGAGGACAAGGGAGAGTATGATGATGCTGATGGCCATGAATCTTTTTTTATTCCTCAAAACATATCGTCTCTTCATTTGTGCAAACCTCCGAACAACTGTTCTGTTTCCATATTACCAGAACAATTGTTCTCTCGTCAAGGGGAAAATGAACATTTGTTTGACTTTTTGTCTTTTCGATGCTAAAATGATGGCAGGAGGAGTATGAGATGAATAAAAAAATGAATGATAAACACATGGCGGTCCTGGATTACATCACCAGGTCCATCAATGACAACGGATATTCCCCGTCGGTCAGGGACATCTGTTCCGCCACAGGTTTTTCCTCCACTTCCACGGTGCATTCATACCTCAAAAGATTGACGGAAGACGGTTACATCGAGATGAACGACTCCATATCCCGGTCCATCCGCCTTCCTTCCAGGAAGGATACCGTCGATGTCCCCGTCGTGGGCAGGGTGGCGGCAGGAACCCCCATCCTTGCAGTGGAGAACATAGAGGATACCTTCCCCGTTCCAAAAGAGTACACCAGGAATTCCGTCACCTTCATGCTCCGGGTCAAAGGTGACAGCATGGTTGACGCAGGCATATTAGAAAACGACCTGCTGCTGGTGAAACAGCAGAGTACCGCACAGGATAAGGACATTGTGGTGGCGGTCATAGAAAATGAGGCCACGGTAAAGACTTTTTACAGGGAGAAGGACCATGTCCGGCTGCAACCCGAGAACAAATCCATGTCCCCCATCATCGTAAAGGACAACCTGCTCATCGCAGGCAAAGTCATCGGGCTTTTCCGTACTTACTGATCTTCTTCTTCCTTCTTTTCCTCTTTGAATATCATGTTTATGGGCTGTACAGGTGATATTGTGGAAATGGCATGCTTGTACACAACCTGTTGTTTGCCTTCAATCTCAAGGACGATCACAAAGTTGTCAAATCCTTTGATGAAGCCCCTCAATTGAAAACCGTTGACAAGAAATACAACAACACCAACCCGATCCCTCCTGAGTTGATTCAAAAATACATCCTGCAAGTTCATGGATATGGATTTCGCCACTTTTTTTACCTCCTGCATTCACTCTGAGATTTCATGTGATATGATTATACCATTTTTTCCGAGTGTCTGGAGGATTTTTTCCGTCAGCATGGCAGGGGAAGTCGTTTCATCCGTTTCCAGCCATGTCCCCTCCCTGTATCTTCTCAGCCAGGTCAGCTGTCTTTTTGCATATCTCCTTGTGTTTCTTTTCAACAGGCGCACCATCTCTTCCTCCGTGCTGGTCCCCCTCAGATAAGCGGCTGTCTCCTTGTATCCGATGGCCTGGAAGGAGGTCATGCCCTTCCCGGGATATCTGCCGGTCAGGACCCTGACCTCATCAACAAGTCCCTTGCACAGCATGTCATCCACACGTTTTTCGATGCTCTCATACAGAAATTTCCTGTCCGGATTCAGAATGAACAGATGAAAGTCATAAGGGCTTTTCCCGAGAGCATTTTTTTGGTAGTCCCCCAGTGTCCCGTGGAACTCGTCCAGGATTTCCAGGGCGCGGATGATTCTTTTCTTGTTGTTTGGGTGGATGGCTTTCGCTGCTTCCTCATCCCTTTCCGTGAGGATTCCATGCAGGTGGTTGGCTCCTTTTTCCCTGTATATCTCCTCGTAATGCATCCTTCTGTCCCGGTCAATGCCCTTTTCGGAAAAATCAAGGTCATGGAGCAGCGCCTCGATGTACAGACCTGTCCCGCCTGCGATGACGGGGATCATCCCGGCTTCTGTCATCTGACGCAGGATGGCCCGTGCATGCATCTGGTAATCCGCCACGCTGAAGGGTTCGTCAGGCTGCACAATGTCCACCAGATGGTGGATGACTCCCTGGCGTTCCTGGGCATCCGGTTTGGCGGTCCCGATGTCCATTCCCCTGTAGACCTGCATGGAATCCGCGGAAACAACCTGGGTCCCCAGCCTTTTCGCCAGTTCCACAGCCACGGAGGTCTTCCCGGAGGCAGTGGGACCGGTCACCACGATGACATCCTTCATTATTTCACCCTTTTGAACATTTTTTCGAAATCATGTTTCTCCATTTTCAGAATCACGGGGCGCCCATGGGGACAGGTGAAGGGATTCTCCAACCCGTCCAGTTCCTTGGCCAGTGCCTCCATTTCCATGGCATGGAGCTTCCTGTTCGCCTTCACGGAGTGTTTGCAGGCCATCATGTAGATGGCCTCCCTGGCTTTCTGGTCCATCTCGTTCTTCCTGTTTGACAACAATCCGTCCACCATTGCCCTGAATGCCTCGGCGGCATTGTCCTCCCCGATCTGCCTGGGAACGCTGCGCACCAGGACGGACCCCGTCCCGAACAGGTCGGCATCGAACCCGAGGGATCCCACGAGCTCCATGTTTTCCTCCATAAGGGCAATCTCCTGTGGGGAGAGGTTTACCTCCACGGGAACCAGGAGCATCTGCCTGTGCATCCAACGGTTCCCGTAATCCCTGAGGAGTTTTTCATATGTGATCCGTTCATGGGCTGCATGCTGGTCCATGAACAATACGTCATTCTCCCGTTGCAGCACGATGTATGTACCGAACAGCTGCCCCACCACCGTAAAAAGGCCTATCCGCTCAGCCGGTTTCGGGACTTGCTCCGCCTGATGTGTCTCTCTTATGGCAAGGGGCGCCTGGTATTCCCTGAATGCCTCCTTGACCAGTGTTGCCCCGTTTACAAGGACTTCGTGCAGCATCACGGTTTGTGCAGGAGGGGGAGGCTCGGGTGGTCCGGGTTTTGCTTTCTCAATGGTTCGACCTCCCGCCAATGCATTTCCCACCCCGTGGTAAACCGCCTTGAATACGGCATTGTCATCCTGGAAACGCACCTCCGTCTTGGCGGGATGGACATTCACGTCCACGTGGCTGCTTTCCATGGTGATGCTGAGGATGAAGAAAGGGAATTTTCCTTTTGCAAGCAATGTCTCATAGGCCTTTTCACAGGCCCGGGTGACGTCACGGCTCCTGATGCCCCTTTTGTTGAGGTAGATCATCTGGTGCTGCCTGTTCCCCCTGGCCAGGGAAGCCTTCCCGGCAAAACCGCTCACACCGATGCCCATATCCATGTAATCCACCGGAACCAGATCCCTTGCGGTTTCTCTTCCGTAGACGGCATATACCGCGCTCAGCAGGTCCCCGTCCCCCGGTGTCCTCAGAATCTCCTGCCGGTTGGACAGAAAGGAAAAGGAAATGTCCGGCCTGGACAAAGCCAGCCTGGACACCACCTCGGTACAGTACCTGCCTTCCGTGGCATCGTTTTTCAGGAATTTGTACCTTGCCGGGGTGTTGTAGAAGAGGTCGTTGACCAGGACGGTGGTTCCGGGTGTCCTTGCATGCTCCGAGGCTCCCGCATATTCTCCCCCCTGCACCTGTATCCTTGTCCCTGTTTCCTCCTCCGGGGTCCTGGTGGTCATGATGGTCCTGGAAACACTGGCGATGCTGGCCAGGGCCTCCCCCCTGAATCCCATGGTGGATATGCTGGTCAAATCCTCCGCACGCTTGATTTTGCTGGTCCCATGCCGTTCGAAAGCCATCATGACATCCTCGGAGCAAATCCCGCTCCCGTTGTCAGTGACCCGGATGGATGTGATTCCCCCTTTGCTGATCTCCACCTCTATCCTGGTGGAGCCTGCATCGATGGCATTCTCGATGAGTTCCTTCAGAACGGACGAAGGGCGCTCGATGACTTCCCCTGCGGCAATCTGGTTGGATGTATTCTCATCCAGGATGATGATCCTGTCCGCCATGGCTCCTCCTCCCTAAGAAAGCTTGTCTTTGAGCTCAAAGAGCTTGTTCAGCGCCTGGAGCGGGGTGATGTCATGGAACTCGCCTGACCTCAGGTAGTGCAATACGTCCTCTTCCTTTTTGTTTTTGCTGTTGTACTGCATGATGTTGATCTGTCCTTCCACACCCATGTTCCTCTTGATTCTTTTTTTGGTGATGTCGTTGCTTTCCAATGCTGCAAGGATCTCCCCTGCCCGGATGACGATGTCCTCGGGGACACCGGCCAGACCGGCCACTTGAATCCCATAGCTTTCGTCCGCCCCTCCCCGTTCAACCTTCCGCAGGAAGATGATCTCCCTGCCCTTCTTCTCCGCAGTGATGCGATAGTTCATGACTCCGGGGACCTTGTCTTCCAGCTCGGTCAACTCATGGTAATGGGTGGAGAACAGCGTCTTGCACTTTTTCCGGCTGATGAGGTACTCAATCACCGCCCAGGCGATGGAAAGACCATCGTAGGTGCTGGTGCCCCTCCCGATTTCATCCAGTATCAAAAGACTCCTGTCGGTGGCGTTTTTCAGGATGTCCGCCACTTCCGTCATCTCCATCATGAATGTGCTTTTCCCTCCGGCCAGGTCGTCCGAGGCCCCGATCCTTGTGAATATCCTGTCGGTGATGCCAATCACGGCACTCCCGCAGGGGACGAAGCTTCCCATCTGCGCCAAAAGGACAATCTGCGCAGTCTGGCGCATATAGGTGGATTTCCCCGCCATGTTGGGTCCCGTTATGACAAGGGTCCTTTCCTGGTCATTGTCGATATGGATGTCATTGGGAATGAATTCCCGGCAATCGGGGTTCTTCTCCACAACCGGGTGCCTTCCCTGCCTGATGTCGATGACACCCCCATCGTTGACGACCGGACGCACATATTGGTTCCTCTCAGCGGTCTCGGCCAGGGCGCACAATGCATCCAGCACACCCAGCGCCTTTGCCGTCCGCATCAAGCGGTCCACCTGGAGGGCAATCTTCCCCCGGATCTCCTCAAAAATGGCATGTTCAAGGCGTGTCAGCTTTTCCTCCGCCCCCAGGATGGTGCTTTCCATATCCTTGAGCTCCTCGGTGATGTACCTCTCGCTGTTGGAAAGGGTCTGCTTCCTCACATAGGTTTCAGGCACCAGGTCCATATGGGACCGTGTGATTTCGATATAGTATCCGAACACCCGGTTGAAGCTTATTTTCAGGGACTTGATTCCCGTCTTTTTCCTCTCCTCCCCTTCCAGCTCCACGATCCATTTTCTTCCGTCGGTCTTCGCCAGGCGCAACCTGTCCACTTCCTGGTCATATCCCCCCCGGATGATTCCGCCGTTCTTCAGGGAAAGGGGCGCATCATCCTCGATGGCCTCATCAATCAAACGATGGACATCGACAAGTTCATCCATCCCGTCGCCCACCTGTCCGGAGATTCTGCTGGAAAAGGGCCTGGCAGCCTCTTTGATGCCGGTCAGCCTGGCCAGTGTCCTTTTCATTGCCGTCAGCTCCCGCGGGTTGACACTTTCCATCATGACCTTCGACGTCAGCCGTTCCAGGTCTGAAATGTTTTCCAGAAGCTCCATGACCTCCATCCTGGCCATGTACAGGTCCTTGATCTCTTCAACCCCGTCCAGCCTCATGTCGATCTGTGCCGTGTCCATCAGGGGTTGTTCCATCCATTTCCTTAAGGTCCTGGCCCCCATGGGCGTCTTCGTCCTGTCGATTGTCCACAGCAGGGTGGACTGTTTCTTCCCGTCCTTCAGGTTCTCGGTGAGTTCCAGGTTTTTCCTGGCAGTCTGGTCCAGGACCATGAATTCCCCCGATTGGTAGACACGGATTTCCTTGATGTGGGCCAGGCTTGCCTTCCGGGTGTCAATCAGATAGGAAAACAAAGCCCCCGCCGCATGCAGCCATATGTCATAGTCCTTTTTCCGGGTGTCCTTGAGAAGATCCCGGAGGACCTGCTCCGCGCTCTCTTTCCGGAAGAGGGCCTCGTCAATGCCTGAGATATAGATCCCCATCTGCTCCCTGAATGCATCGCAGAAAGCCCTGTCCTCACCCATGTCCCCCGGGACTACAATCTCTGCAGGCCTGAACCTGGCGACTTCATTCACCACCTGGGAAAAGGTGTCGCCCCAGACGACCTGGGTGGCATAGAAATCCCCGGTGGAGATATCGCAGGCGGACAGGCCGTAGCATTCCCCCTCCTTGTATATGGACATGATATAGTTGTTTTTGGATTCCACCAGGAGAGCGCTTTCGATGACGGTCCCCGGTGTGATGATTCGGACCACGTCCCGCCTGACAAGCCCCTTGGCAAGCTGAGGGTCCTCCACCTGCTCGCAGATGGCCACTTTATATCCCCTGCTGATCAGTTTGGCGATATAGCTGTCGGCGCTGTGGTAGGGGACGCCGCACATGGGAGCCCGTTCCTCCTGGCCGCAGTTCCTTCCGGTCAGGACGATTTCCAGCTCCCTGGAGGCCGTCTTTGCATCCTCGAAGAACATCTCGTAAAAATCCCCGAGTCTGAAAAAAAGGATGCAGTCATGATATTTCTCCTTCATGTCGAGATACTGCTGCATCATGGGCGTCATCTCCGGCACGATGGTCTTACCTCCCTTATCCGATGCTGTTTATTTGCAACCGCTGCAGGATGCGCATCCACCTTCATGGTCCCCTTCACATCCCTGGATCTCGTTGACGATCTCCTGGTTGATCTTTTGCATCAGCTGGTCGAACTCGTTCTTCGCTGTTATAAACTCATACGTGATGTCATAATCCATGAGTTCCTGCTCCTTGTGTTTGATCATATCACTGATGCTGTTCAGGCCTTCGTCCTCCAGGCCTTCCCTCTCGGCCTTCAGGTACTCATGGTTGTAGTTTCTCAAGTCATGAAGGAGCGCGTTTCCGGTTGCATCACCGGCCAACTGCTCTTCCGCATCCTTCAAGCGCAGATACTCCTCCGTGTTGCCAATCTCCCTGGCCAGTTCCTTTGCTTTCTCCAAAACCGTCATAATGCCTCTCCTTCCAGATGCCATGTTTTTGCATCCTTGATCAATATATTTATTATTTTACCCGTCATTGCGGGATTCCCGCTGAAATGGACAATTTTATTGGAACCCGTCCTTCCGGTGAACATCCCGGGAGGGTTCCTGCTGGGACCTGTGACCAGGACCGGCATGGTTTTCCCGATTTCCTTCAGGTTGTTCTCCAGTGTAATGGCATTCTGCAAGCGGACAAGTCTGTCGAACCGTTCGCTTTTCACTTCGTCAGGTACCATGTCCGTCCTGTCCGCCGCCGGGGTGTGCCTTCTTTTCGAATAGATGAAGGTATAGGCGAAATCAAACCGGATGCGTTCCAGGATGTCCAGGGTGTCCTGGAAATCCTCTTCCGTTTCACCCGGGAATCCGACGATGACATCCGTGCTCAACCCGATGCCCGGTATTTCCCTTGCGATGTTTTCCAGGATGCTGATGTAGTGTTCTTTTGTATAGTTCCTGTTCATGTCCCGGAGCACCCTGGTGCTCCCGGACTGGAGGGGAAGGTGCAGATGCTTGCATACCTTTGGCAGGTCCCGTATGGCAATCAGAAGGTTCTCCGATATGTCTTTTGGATGGCTGGTCATGAATCGGATCCTTTCCAATCCCTCCGTATCCTGCAGCCGGCTCAGCAAGCCTGCGAAATCCATGCATTCCTCTGTGTTCTTCCCATAGGAATTCACATTCTGTCCCAATAAAGTAATCTCCCTGACCCCGGCATGGACCAGGCTTTCCACCTCTCTCCTAATCTCCCCGTAACTCCTGCTTTTCTCCCTGCCCCGCACATACGGCACGATGCAGTAGGAACAAAAATTATCGCAGCCGTACATCACCGGGACATAAGCCTCCGCCTTGCTCCTTCTTTTGACGGGGAGGCATTCCACAATCCCTTCGCTGTCCGGGACAACCTCGAACTGGCTGCATTCATTTCGCAGCAGCTGGAAGAGCAATGCGGGGAACCGATGGATGTTGTGGGTGCCAAAGACAATGTCCACATGGGGGTAGCTTTTTCGGATGGCCGCCACCGCTTCTTCCTGTTGCGCCATGCAACCGCAGAGAGCCACAATCAGATCCGGATTGGCCTCCTTGGTCTTTTTCTCCATGCCCAGGTGTCCGTAAATCTTATTCTCGGCGCTTTCCCTCACACAGCAGGTGTTGTAGACCACAATGTCATAGCCGGAATCCTCCGTGCTTTGCGAATAGCCCATGGCCTCCAGAATCCCGGCGATCTTCTCGCTGTCGTTCTCGTTCATCTGGCATCCGAATGTCTTGATCCTGTACTTTTGTTCCCGGTTCAGGTTCAGGCTTTTGACCTCATCCATGTACCGGGTCTCATCCTGTATGATATGGCTCATCCGGGGCGACCCTTCCCATTGGTTTCTTTGCCGTTCTGGGGGTATTTTCTCATTTCAACTCTTCCCTGTTCCTGTTGATGGTGTCTGTCATTCTTGTCAATTCGTCCTGTATGTTCCCAAGAAGGGTGTCGGCATATTCCCGGGATGCCATTCTCACCTGGTCGGCTTCTTTTTTAGCGGTCTCCACCAGCTTCTCCGCTTTCTCTCTGGCCATTCTGGTGATCTCGTGTTCTTCGACCCTGGACGTTGCCTCTGCAATGATCCCTTCCGCCTCCATGTGGGCTTCCAGAATGATTTTCTGCCGTTCCTCGCTGATCCATTTGGCCTGCTTCAATTCATCCGGCAAAGCCAATTTGATTTCATTGAGCAAGGCGTTGACCTCTTCCTTGTCAACGGACACCTTTGTTGTGAAGGGAATGTGCTTCGCCTCCTCGATGATCCGCTCAAGGCTTGCCAGTCTTTCATGTACCACCATCATTTTTCACCACCATCATATAATTTATTGATTATCTGCTGTCTGACAGTATCCGGAACCAGCCCTTCGATGTCCCCGCCGTTTGATGCGATTTCCCTGACCGCGCTGGAACTCAAGAACGAATAGTTGATGCTGGTCATGAGAAAAACCGTCTCGATTTTCTCATCCAGCCTTTTGTTGAGCAAGGCCATCTGGAACTCATATTCAAAATCCGATACCGCTCTCAACCCTTTGACAATCCCCACCGCCTTTTTTTCCCTTGCATACCTGATCAGAAGGCCTTTGAAACAATCCACCTCCACATTAGGAAAACAAGACAGTGCTTTCCTGAGGAGCTCCACCCTCTCCTCCAACGGGAAAAAGCACTTTTTGGATGTGTTGGCGCCGATGGCGACGATGAGCCTGTCGCACATGCCCGACGCCCTCTCGATGATGTCCATGTGGCCCATGGTCACCGGGTCAAAGCTTCCGGGACAAATCCATACTTTCAAGTTTCCTTCCTCCGTTTTCTATAGAAAGAAAAGCCGGAAATCCCGTAAATCCTCCTGTCATAGGAATGGTAACCAAGGATTTCATCAGGGGGCGGATGGCTTTTCTCATGCTCTGCGACAAGGATTCCTCTTTCTGTAATTATACCACAGCAGATGATTTTTTCAATGCAGGGCCGGGCATAATCTTTGATATAGGGAGGATCAAGGAAAACAATGTCAAAGGCCTCCCCCCCTTTTCCCAGCAGGTCCAGTGCCCTCATGACCTCCATTTCCAAGACTTTTGAACGCTCCAAAAACCCGCAGGCATCCAGATTGGCATGGATCAGCCGGATGGATGCCCTGCCTTCATCCACGAACACCGCATCCCGGGCACCCCTGGACAAGGCCTCTATGCCGATGGCCCCGGATCCGGCGAAAAGATCCAGGAACCGGGTGTTTTCGTCCAGAAATGGATGGAGGATGCTAAACAGCGCCTCCTTCGCCCTGTCCGAGGTTGGCCTGGTACCCCTTCCATCCGGTGTCTTCAGATGTCGCCCTCCTGCGGTTCCCGCGATGACCCTTGGCATGCCGGCCATCCTTTCCCTGTCTAAATCCTTATGAATAAAACAAACACGGGTTGATTATATCATCAACCCGTGCCTGAAAGACAGTCTGTTGCCTTAAATGTCCTTGGGTAGCAGTTTGTTGAACACGATACCCACAATGGCCGCGATGAAGAGACCCGACAGGTTGATGCTTCCGATGGTAATCCCCCCGATGGAGCTGATGCCGATGCCAAGCCCCAGGACCAGGGCGACGATGACGAGGTTCCTGGAGTGGGCGAAGTCAAGCTCCGCCTCGGCAACGGTGCGCAGGCCGACGCTGGCGATGATGCCGAAAAGGATGATGCTGATGCCTCCCATGACAGGTCCGGGGATGGTGCTGATGATGGCGCCGAATTTTCCGAATATGCTCAGCAGGATGGCGAATATGGCGGCAATCCGAAGTGTGGCGGGATTGTAGTTCTTGGTGACGGCCAGCACGCCGGTGTTTTCAGAATAGGTGGTGTTGGCGGGGCCTCCAAAAAATCCTGCGAACATGGTGGCAAGCCCGTCCCCGAGAAGGGTCCTGTGGAGTCCGGGATCGACCAGGAAGTTCTTGCCCACAACGGTTCCGTTGGTGGTGATGTCACCCATGTGCTCGACAAAGGTCACGATGGCCACGGGGGCAATCAGGGTGATGGCCGCCCAGTCAAATTTTGGCAGGTAGAAGAAGGTGCCTTCAGCTATCTGTTTGAAGCTGAACCAGTCCGCATTGGCAACCACCGACAGATCCACAAGGTCCGGGCCGCCGATAAGTTTCAGTATGACGCACAACACGTACCCCGCCACGATGCCAATCAGGATGGGGACCAGTTTGAAGAAACCTTTCGTAAACAGCATGACCGCGACAATGACGAGAACGGTGAAGGTGGCAACCAGCCAGTTGCCCTCTGCTCCCCAGATGGCGACGGGGACCAGCGAAAGGCCAATGACCATGATGATGGGTCCGGTGACCACCGGCGGGAAAAAGCTTTTAATTCTTTCAACGCCCACAAAATATGCCAGGGCTGAAAGCACAAGGTACAATAGACCAGCGCAAAGTATCCCTCCCCCGGCTTTTGCGATGCCTTCGGGTGTGACCCCGGCTTCCGTGCCCATTCCGGTCACGGTGGCGATTCCGCCAATGAATGCAAAGCTCGAGCCCAGGAAAACCGGCACCTTCCCCTTGGTGACCAGGTGGAAGATCAATGTTCCGATACCGGCGGTGAACAAGGCCACCAAAGGATTCAGGCCTGTCAGTGCCGGAACCAGGACCGTCGCCCCAAACATGGCAAAGAGATGCTGGAAACCGAGCAGGAACTCCTTGCCGCCCAACTTGCTTTTTTCTGTCATATGCAATATCCCCCTGTTAAATTTGTATATATATAAGTGCTTCCCATGACCGGAAAGCACTTAAATATCCAAATAAAAGAACGTCTTCTATTCAACCTTTCAAGCCTCTCTGGACCAGTTTAAAGGTACTACATATTCTATTTTAAAAAAATTATACCCTATATGTAGTGGGTTGTCCATATATATTTCGTCAGCCGGCAAGGCCGTCCCTGATCCTGATGACCTTGTCCGGGACATCCGTGATGATGGCGGAAGCGCCTGCCTTGACCAGGCGTTCCATGTGGGCATGGTCATTGACCGTGTGCACATTGACGAAGATGTTTCTGTTCTTCAGTTTTTCAATCACTTTCTCGTGGATGGACAGGTAATGGGGCTCGTATCCGTCGAAATCATGCAGTTTCAGGTATTCCCAGGGGTTTACCATGGTGCACAGGGTGATGGCGCAAATCTTTGCCTGTGGGTTCAGCTTCTTGATGAAAACCAGACAGTAGTGGTTGATGGAGGAATAAACCACCTGGTCTTCCACCCCGTATTTGTGAACGATGCTCACGAGTTTCTCCTCGATGCCTGCATCATGGGGGCTTCCTGCTTTCAGTTCGATGTTCAGTTTCATGTTCTTGTCTTTGATGAATTCCAGAAGTTCCTCGATATATGGCATTTTCTGCCCTTTGAATGATTCTCCGAACCATACGCCCATGTCTAATTTCCTCAGTTCAAAACAGGTATGGTCCTTTATTTTTCCTTTGCCCACATCCGATTGCCCGAGACCTGCCTCATGGTGGACCATGATGTGATGGTCTTTTGAAAAGAGCACATCCGCCGTCACCCCGTCGGCACCCATCTCACAAGCTTTTTCGAAAGCTGCCATGGTGTTGCCGGGCATCGTCCCGGATGCGCCCCTGTGGGCATATACCAGCGTTTTTGATATCAATGTAACCACATCCTCTCAAATATTCTCCTGTGAAAAAAATGCATGCCTGCATTGTAAGGCCATTATATCAACATCCAATGGCAAGGTCAACGTGGGAAATGCCTTACTTTTTGTCAACCATGGCCCACCCCTTTGCCTTCTCCACCGCCATGGACCATCGTTTCCTCGCCTTCTCCCGGAAACTCTCGTCCCGGCCCGGATAATATATCATGTCCGCCCTGCAGATTTTTTTCAGGGTGTCTGTGCTTTCATAGAACCCCGTATGCAGTCCGGACAGGAAAGCCGCCCCCAAGGCGGTGGTTTCGGTGATTTTCGGTCGAAACACCCGGACTCCCAGAAGGTCCGCCTGGAACTGCATCAGAAAGCCATTCCTGCTGGCGCCGCCGTCCACTTTCAGTGTCCCCATTTCCAGGCCGGAATCCTTTTTCATGCAGGTCAGGACGTCGTCACTCTGGAAAGCGATGGATTCCAGTGTTGCCCGGATGATATGGCATTTGTTGGTCCCCCGGGTGATTCCAATGAGGATTCCCCGGGCATACATGTCCCAGTGGGGTGTCCCCAATCCTGTGAAAGCCGGAACAAAGTAAACATCGCCTGTGTCCTCCACCTGCCTGGCAAACCCTTCGCTTTCAGCCGCGTCCGCAATGATTCCCAGCTCATCCCGGAGCCATTGGATGGAGGAGCCCGCATTGAAGACGCTGCCCTCCAGGGCGTACCTGATGTCTCCTCCAATTCTCCAGGCGACGGTGGTCAATAGACCGCTGCCGGAGAAAACGGGCTCTTTCCCGGTGTTCATCAAAAGAAAACACCCCGTCCCGTAAGTATTCTTTGTGTCCCCGGAATCCAGGCAGAGCTGGCCGAAAAGGGCGGCCTGCTGGTCTCCCGCACATCCGCAGACGGGAATCCTGACGCCGTCGCAGTCATAATGGCCCAGGGGTTCCGAGCATCCCCTGACTTCCGGCAGGATGCCTGCAGGAATATTCATCATGCGAAGCAGTTCCGGGTCCCATTCCTGATGGATGATGTTGAAAAGCATGGTCCTTGATGCATTCGTGATGTCCGTCACATGGATGCTGCCGCCGCTCATATTGAATATCAGCCAGGAATCCACTGTCCCGGCCATCAGCTGACCCTTTTCCGCCCGTTCCCTGGCACCCTCCACGTTGTCCAGGATCCATTGGATTTTCGTGGCGGAGAAATATGCATCCGGAAGAAGGCCCGTCCTTGAGCGGATTGTTTCCGCATACCCCCTGGCCTTGAGATCCTCGCAGATGGCGGCTGTCCTTCTGCACTGCCAGACGATGGCATTGTAGACAGGCAGGCCGGTGGTCCTGTCCCATACCACGATGGTTTCCCTTTGGTTGGTGATTCCGATGGAGTCGATTTCCTGTGGAAGTATGTCGTTTTCCTTCAGAAGATCCCTGAAAGCAGACAACTGGCTGGAGACAAGGTCCTCAGGATTGTGTTCCACCCATCCGGGACGGGGGAAAATCTGCGGGAACTCCTTGTTCTTGATGGCCACCAGCGTACCTTCCCGGTCGAAAGCCACAGCCCTTGAGCTTGTGGTTCCCTGGTCAAATGCAATGATGTATTTCTTCATACAGGCCTTTCGAATCCCTTCGCAGGTCTAGAGTCTGTTCACACAATCCTTGAACAATTTCCCACGGATCTCGAAATTCGGGAACATGTCATAACTGGCACTGGCCGGGGACAGGATCACCGTGTCCCCCTTCACGGCCAGTTTGAATGCCTCCTGTACGGCTTCGGACAGCCTGTCCGCCTCCACGATGGGTACGGGTGCTAAGTTCCTTTTTTCCGTTTCCTTCAGATAGGCTTGCTTGATCAGTGGCCCGGTCTGCCCGATGAGGACCAGGGCTTTCACCTTTTCCGCAATCAGCTCCCCCATGATGTCATAGGGGATGTGCTTGTCGTATCCTCCTGCAATCAGGATAAGCTTCCCGTCAAAGGCCTGCAGGCTCGCACATGTCCTCGTGGGGGTGCTTCCGATGGAATCATTGTAGAAGGAGACCCCGTTGACTTCCTTGACATATTCCATCCTGTGTTCCACTCCCATGAAGCCTGAGGCGACCTTCCGGATGCTTTCCGGATCCACGTGGCCGTCAACGGCTGTGATGGCGGCCAGGAGGTTCTCGATGTTGTGAAGCCCTTTCAGTTTGACTTCGCTTGCGTTCATCAGGAATGTATCCCTGGATCCGTCCCGCAGATAAAGCTTGCTTTCCTTCATATATGCGCCTTTTTCAGGGATTTCACGGATGGAAAAGAACAAGACCTCCCCTTTTGCCTCATGCCTGAAGCCCCTGGTGGTTTCGTTGTCCAGATTGAGGATGAGCCTGCCCGACCCGTCCTGGTGCTTGTATATGTTTTTTTTCGAATCCACATACTCCTCCATGGACAGGTGGAAATCCAGGTGGTTCGGGGATATGTTGGTGATGACGGATATTCCGGGGCTTTTTTTCTTCAGGGTCTGCAGCTGGAAGGAACCCAGCTCCAGGACCACCTTATGGTCCTCATCAATCTCGTCCAGCTTGTCGAAAAGAGGGGTTCCAATGTTTCCCCCCACCCAGACTTTGTACCCCTGTTCTTCCAGCATCATGCCGATCAGGGTCGTTGTCGTGGTTTTTCCGTCGCTTCCTGTGACCGCAAATATTTCAGCAGGACAGTTCTCGATCAAGGCCTCAATCTCACTTGTCAATACAGCACCGCGATTGATCTCCCTGAGGAAAGGCTTCAGGTCCGGCCGCATGGCCGGAGTCTTGAAGATGACGTCGAAGCCTGAGAGCTCATCCAGGCAATTTTCCCCGAGGAAGAACCGCACATTCTTGTACCGGCTGAATTCATCGACGAAATCCTTAAGTTTTTCATAGGATGCATTGTCGAAGCCGGTTACCTCCATGCCCTGGTCCGCCAGGTATTTCACCAGGGGCCTGTTGCTGATCCCCAGCCCCACGGCGGCAATGCGTTTGTCCCTCAACTGCTTCTTGTAGTCTTCAAACAATTTGTTCATCACAGTCACCTTCATTTAATTTTCTAAAACTTTCTATTGTATTGGGCGGATAAATTCATTATAATATAACTTGCGTGCGAGAATGGTGGAATTGGCAGACTCGCTAGATTCAGGTTCTAGTGTACGAAAGTACGTGCGGGTTCGAGTCCCGCTTCTCGCACCATCTTTATATCCTGACAACAGATTTCAGCACCTTTCCCTTGTTGTTTGCCGTAAAGGCGAAGGCTTTGCCGATGTCTTCCAGCGGATAGGTGTGGGTCACGATTCCCTTGACATCGATTTTCCCCCCGGCAATAAGGGAAATGGTCTTTTTGAATACATTCCTGTATCTGAAAACCGTATCAATTGATATTTCCTTTGAAACAGCCCGGTGGATGTCCAGGGGAATGTCCCCTTCGGAGCCCAGCCCCACAAGAAGCACCTTGCCTCCCTTTTTTACAGCCCTGATGCCCTGGGCCAGTGTCTCCTCAACTCCGGCGCAATCAATGACCACGTCAAAGAAGTTTTCCCGCAGCTGTTTCTTCCCGGCCAAAAAAGTCTCGTCCGCGCCCAGTTCCCTCGCTTTTTCCAACCTGAAGCCATTCAGGTCCGTGATGCCCACGGACCTTGCCCCGTAGGCCTTGCAGGACATCATGGTGAGAATCCCGATGCAACCAGCCCCAAGGACCAATACATCCATTCCCGGAACCACACCGGCTTTTTCAGCCGCATAAACACCAATGGCCAGGGGTTCCACCAGTGCACCTTCCAGGGAGGAAAGCCCAGGCGGCAAGGGATACACCATGTCACAGGGATATGCCACATACTCGCAGAAGGCTCCGTCCACAGGCGGGGTGGCCATGAACGTCATGTCCCCGCAAAGGTTGTATTTTCCCTGTTTGCACATGTCACAGACCCTGCAGCCGTACCCCGGCTCGATGACCACCTTGTCACCCCTTTGGAAGCCCTTTGCAGATTTCCCAGCCTCCACGATCTCCCCGGCGCACTCATGTCCAAGAATCATGGGAAAAGAGACCACGAAGTCCCCAATCCTGCCATGTTCGTAATAATGGATGTCGGAGCCGCAGATGCCCACATATTCGATTTTTACAAGGACCTGGTCATCCTTTGCCACAGGAACAGGAACATCCCGGATCTCCATTTCCTTTATGCCTGTCAGCACAGCAGCCTTCATGTTCACCTTCTCCATCCGCCGGATTCAACTTCCCGAAGAGTTGCCTTGCGATTTCATCCAGTATCGAGACTTCCTCTTTCAGCCTGGCGATCTCATTGTCTTTGGCCTCGAGCAACTCCAGGAGTTGTTCTTTGTTCATGTCATTTATTGTGATCATATCTTTCTCCTATAAGAAGAATGCAAAAGGGTTCTTTTGCATTCATCGGTCCACTCTATTCTTTGTCTTCCTCCGGTTTCTCCTTGATGTCGATCTTGCCGAGTATGTCGCCGATGGTGTTGCTGAAATTCTCGGAGTAACTGCCGGGAAGTCTTTCCGGCTCCCTTTTCTCCTTCGGCCTGGAAGGTTTTCTCTCCCCTTCAGGCGCTCTGGCGGGCCTTTTGATTTCAACGGGGGGCTCCTCAACGAATTCCGGGTCGTAGGGCTTGACGGCCTTGATGCTGGCATTGATCTTCCTTGCTTCCATATCCACGTCGATGATGGCCATTTCAATCTCCATGCCTTCAGAAAGGACTTCCGACGGGGTGTTGATTCTCCTGGTTGAAATCTGCGAGATATGGACAAGGGCATCCAAACCGGGCTCTATCTGGACGAAGGCGCCAAAGGGCAGGATTCTGACGACCGTCCCTTTCACCACCGTGCCCGATGCGTATTTCTCGTCGGCCTTGTACCAGACATCATCCTCTGCTTTCTTGTATCCCAGGGATATCCTCTTGTCCGCTTTGCTGAAGTCCTTGACGATGACCTCGATCTCCTGTCCGATCTCCAGCACATCGCTGGGGTGCTTGATCCTGTTCCAGGACAATTCCGTGATATGGATCAGTCCGTCCATGCCACCCACATCCACGAATGCGCCGAAGCTGGTGAAGCTTTTCACCTTCCCGGGAATCGTCTTTCCGATCTCGAGGTTGCTCCAGACTTCCCTTTCCAGTTTTTCGTTTTCCTCTTCAATCAGGACCCGGCGGGACAGGATGAGTTTTCTTTTCTTGCGGTTGTTCTCGATGATCCTTGCCTTTATCTTCCTGCCCACGTACTTGTCCAGGTTCCTCACGTACCTGTCGCTGAGCTGGGATGCAGGTATGAACCCGTCCATCCCGTAGACGTCCACGATAAGGCCGCCGGAAACGGCTTCCTTGACCGTTACTTTCGCAGCTTCCCCTGTTTCGAACAATTCATCTATCTTCTCGAATTTCTTCCTGTCATCCACCCTCTTTTTAGAGAGGGTGACAACCCCTTCGCTCTCTTTCACTTTCACCACAAGGGCTTCGATGGATTCTCCGACCTTGACCATGGGGTTTCCTTCACTGTCCTTCTCGAACTCCTCGATCGGAATGGTCCCGTCGATCTTGAAACCCAGGTCCACATAGACTTCGTTGTTGTTCAGGCTGATGATCCTGCCTTTGACAACATCTCCGTTCTTCACTGGAACAAGGGATGCTTCTAATGCCTGCTCAAAATTAAAAACCTCACCTTGTTTTTCTTTTTCTTCCATTGCTTCCTTTACCTCCTTGACAACCCAGTCCGGGGTACTGGCCCCTGCTGTGATGCATACTGTCATATTATCCTTTATTTCTATCGGCGACAAGTCGCCGGTGTTTTCGATCAGGAATGTGTTCTTGCAATGCTCCCTGCAGATCTCAAACAACCTGCATGTATTGGAACTGTTTTTGCCTCCCACCACCAGCATGACATCCGCTGTTTTGGCCATTTCAGCGGCTTCTGACTGCCTTTTCCGGGTCGCTGTACATATTGTATCAAATTTAACTAGGTTTGCAATTCTTTTTTTCAATATTTCATGGATAAGGTCATATTCCTCCTGCACCATGGTGGTCTGGGCGATGAGGCAGACATCCTGCCCGTCAGGAACGAATGCCATGGCCTCGGAGACATTTCCGATCACAACGGCCTTGTTTTCACAGTATCCGTTGATTCCGATGACCTCAGGGTGGGTTTTGTAGCCGAAAAGAATGATTCGGTAGCCCTGTTTGAATTTCTCGGCGATGAGTTTCTGGATATTGTGCACATATGAGCAGGTGGCATCATACACTCTCAATTGCTTCTCCCTGGCCATGCGGGCAGCATCAGGCCCTTCCCCGTGGGCCCGGATGATGAGAAGGCTTTTATCCGGGACATCCCTGATGTCCTCTGCGACCAGAAGTCCCCGGTCCCGGAAAGCCTCTGTGACCCGCGGGTTGTGTATGAGTTCCCCCAGGCTGTATTTTGCGCCTTCCTCCCGCAGCATCTCCTCCGCTTTTTCCATGGCTTTTTGGACCCCGATGCAAAAACCGGCATTCTTCGCCATCACAATCCTCAAGCGTACACACCTCTCAGTGCATAGATCCGGTCCATGATCTCCATGCTTTTCTGCTCGATGACCTCAGCCGGATATTTCCCGCCTTTCTGAAGCCCCAGGTCATAGGGCTTGCCCACAGTGACGGTGACCCTGCCAAACAGCCTGTACTCCCCTTCAATCAGCACCGGGACGATGGGCGAGCCGGAGAGGGCCGCAAGCATGGCGGCGCCTTTCCTGGCGGGAAGCCTCTCCCCCTTCTTCTCCCTTGTCCCCTGGGGGAAGAGCCCCAGGATTTTCCCGCTCTTTAAAAGCCTCAAGGCTGTCTTGATGCTGCCAATGTCGCCTCTTCCCCGGTCCACTGGGAACCCGCCCATGGCGGTGACGAACTTCCTGCCGAACCATTTCTCAAACAGCTCTTTCTTGGCCATGTAATGAATCCATCTCTTGCTGATGAAAGCAAGGATGGGGATGTCAAAGAGGCTGGTGTGGTTGGCGCAGACAATGAGCCCTCCCTCCTTCGGGAAATCCTTTGCTCCCTTGAAACGGATCCTGAACATCAGGTTCATGATCAGCCGCAAGGCTGCCCTTGTGAATATCCGCAAGCATTTATTCTCCATGGATCACCCTCATCATTTCTTCCACCACCTGCTCAATGCTCAGCAGTGTTGTGTCAATATGAATGGCATCCTCCGCCATTTTCAGCGGGGCGATGCTTCTTTGCGAGTCGTTCCGGTCCCTGTGCTCCATATCCTTCCTGATGTCCTCCAGTATGGCTTTGCTTCCTTCTTTTTCAAGCTGAAGCTGTCTCCTGCGGGCCCTCTCATCAACAGATGCCGTGAGGAAGAATTTATAATCCGCATGGGGCAGGACATAGGTGCCGATGTCCCTGCCTTCCATGACGATGCTGTACTCGGAGGACAGTTCCCTCTGTAACCCAACCATTTTCTCCCGCACCTTTCCGAAAGCTCCCACGTCCGAAGCCCCCATGGAGACTTCCGGGGAGCGTATGGCTTCGTTGACAATCACCCCGTCCAGGATGTTTCGTTGTTCTCCCTCCACAATCTCCACTTTCATATTGATGTGTTCCAGGATTTCGTTGACATCCTGCTCCATCCGGGTGGATTTTCCCGAGGCGATGACTTTCAGGGCCACTGTCCTGTACATTGCACCGGTATCCAGGTAAACCGCCCCCAGCTTCTGGGACAGCAGCTTGGCCATGGTGCTTTTCCCCGAACCCGCGGGACCATCGATGGCAATTGAAAAAGTCATGCTTCCTCCTACAACACCCGGTGTCCCAGGCCGATGGCCACCTCATTGAGGTGGAGGAGGCCGATTCCCGCAAATACAGAGACACTCACATGGTCCTCGTAACGCGCAATCCCGATTTTTCCTCCGAAATTGCAGCCAAGGGCCTTGGGCATGATCTGCCCGAGGGCATCCCGGGTCGCCCCGGCGACAGCGCCTTCCTCCAGATGGGTCCCAACGATGACATTCTCCCTTTTGGAGCCCACAACGGCGCGTTCCACCACCTTCATCACGGAAGAGACGTATTCACCCCCGAAATCCACGGCGACGGACAATATCCCGCTGGCCATCAGCCGCTCCTGGACCTTCTTTTCCTCCACCCTGGTGGAGGTGAGGGATATCTCGATGGCAGCCCTCGCGACTTCCTTGCTTCCTATCAAACCGGTCAGAGCATTCACCTCATTCTTTTTTAATATTATATATAAAATCAGACCCGTTTACAACACCGGGTTGAGTTCCAGCAGCTTCCTCGCCACCCCGTCCTCGTCACAGGAGGGAATGGTCAGGAAATCATGACCTTTTGCATCCAGGAAGGACTCCGCCGTGACATAGGCAGACCTGGCCAGGGACAGCATCCCAAGGTCGTTTTCATTGTCCCCGAATGCGATGTATTCCGTTTCCCCGGTCAATTCCAGAATGTCCCTGGCCCCCAGCTCCTTGGTCGCCCCGGCATGGTTGCATTCCAGCCAGGTATACGGGCTGTAGTTGTCGGGATAAAGATGCACCGATGCCTCCCTGCCCGCCCCGTGGCCAATGGCTTCGAAAGCTTTCCGTTGCTTTTCGTGACCGTCGATGGCGCACAGTGCCATAAAACGGGTATTTTTAGGATAAGAGAAGCCGTCCATTTTCCTGATCCGCCTGTCCCCGTGCCGCAACCTGCTGGAGATGTATGTCTCTTCCCCCGGGTTCGTGATGTGTACGTAGTCCACATGCTCTATGTCCCCGCTGGCGCTGTGAACGATTGGATTGAGCCCGAGGGCAGTCATCCGGTGGATGATACCCATGCCGGCCCGGTAACCCAGAAATCTGTTCCTCAGGATTTTTTTCCCGGCGGGATCATAGATGACAGCGCCGTTTCTCAGTATGACAGGCAGGACCAGGCCCAGTTCCTCCATGATGTGATTCGCCGAATGCCAGGACCGGGCGGAAGCCACGGTGAATTTGATGCCGGACCGGACCAGTCCCCTGATGGTTTCCCGGGTGAAACCGCTCACATTTCCATGTGAATCCAGCAAGGTCCCGTCCAGGTCGGAGATATAGATCATTCCAGTGCCTCCGCTGCCTTTTTCCCTGCCAGGTGCCCCGTTGAAAAGGCGATGGTCAGGTTGAATCCTCCGGTCAACGCATCCACATCCAGGATCTCCCCGCAAAAATACAGTCCCTTGACCAGCTTTGATTCCATTGACCCGGGGTGTACTTCCGTGACCGATATCCCGCCGGTTGTCACAATGGCCTCCCCGATGGGCCTTGGGCCCATGATCTCAAGCTCCAGGGATTTCATGAGCCTGACCAATCCTTGCCTCTCCTCTTTGGTGATCTGGTTCACCTGCTTCTCCGGGTGGATCCCAGACAGATTGACTGCCACAGGAATCATGACCTTGGGCAGCAGCATGTCCAGGGAATTCTTGAATTGTTTCATGTCATATTCCAGAAAGTCCCGCCGGACCCTTGCATCCAGCTTTTCAAAGTCCAGGGCGGGCTTCATATCAATGCGTCCCCGTACCACTCCCTTTCCAAAACCAGGCAGGAACCGGCTGGCCGTCAACACCACGGGGCCTGAGATTCCAAAATGGGTGAACAGCAGTTCCCCGGCCTCGGTGAACAATGTCTTGTCCTTTTCGTGAAGGGAGAACCTGATGTTTTTCAGCGTGAGTCCGGACAGGCCGTAAGGCCATTTCTCACGGGTCTCCAGCCCGGTGAGGGCACCCCTGGGCGGGATGACCGTATGCCCACAGTGCTTGGCGAGCCCGTATCCGGACCCGTCGCTTCCGGTCTGGGGATATGATGCGCCACCGCATGCCAGGATCACCTTTTTCGCTGGGAATTCCCTGTCCCTTGAAAATGCGCCCATGATTACGCCGTCCTTCTCCAGGAGCCCGCATATCCTCGTGTTGTATGCAAATGACACACCCTGTGCCAGGGCATCAACCAGCAAGGCATCCCGGACATCCGATGCTTTGTCGGAAACCGGGAAGACCCTTCCTCCCCGTTCGGTTTTCAGGGGGACGGACCTGCTTTCGAAATATTCCATGATGTCAGAAGGAGAAAACCCGTGCAACGCGGAATACAGGAAGCTTCCGTTGCCGGGCGTGTTCCTGATCACTGTCTCGATTTCGCAATGGTTGGTGATGTTGCATCGTCCTTTTCCCGTGACCAGGATCTTCGATCCCGCACGGGGCATCCGGTCCACCACCAGGCATTTTTTCCCTTCCCGGGCAACAGCCGCAGCGGCCATGAGTCCCGAAGCCCCTGCACCGATGATGAGGACGTCCGTCTCCCTGTCGGATTGATTTTTTGTCACTGCTCTTTTTTATCTTTCTCGTAAACCTGGTATTCATCCCAGATTTTTTCCAGCGCCGTGAGTGTCTTTGTCACCTGGACCTCCCTTTTCAGTCCGCATGCCACCATCAATGCATTGATCAGGCTCAGCGGTGCAGTCAGTGAATCGATGAAAGATGTCATGTCGCTTTTGGCAATCAAGGTGCTGTTGGCCCATTTGGCGACGGGGGAATTCACGCTGTCCGTGACGGCCACAACATAAGCGCCCTTTTTCCCCGAATATTCCATGGCCTTGGCGGTCCGGGTTGAATACCTGGGGAAACTGATGCCAATCACCACATCCTCTTTCCCCACATTCAGGATCTGTTCGAAAATCTCACCGAAACTGATGGTCTGGACCAGATGGACGTCGTCAAAGATGAAATTCAGGTAGAATGCCATGTGGATGGCCAGGGCGGCAGAACTCCTCACTCCCAGGATGTATATTTTCTTTGCGGATATGAGGCGTTCGATGGTCTGGTTGAAAGTTTCTTTGTCTATGTTGTCCAAGGTGTCGCGGATTCGGGCCATGTCCGCCTTCAGGACGCTTTTGAGCACATCCTTCCGGTCGATGGTTTCATTGGAGGACCGGAGCCTCTGTGTGGCCGTGAGGCTGTTCCTGGCCTGCTCCTGCATTGCCCTGGACATTTCCGGGAACCCCTCGAACCCCAGGTCCAGGGCGAACCGGACCACGGTGGATTCACTGGTTTCCACTTCCCCCGCCAGCTTCGCCGCGGTGATGAAAGGCGCTTTGTCGAAGTTGCTGAGGATGTATTCTGCTATCTTTTTCTGGCTTTTGCTGAAGGAATCCATGGAATCGTTTATTTTCTTCAAAATATCGACGGGCAAGGACATGCTTGGTTACCTCATTGCTTATTTGCTTCTATCATATCGGATATCCACAGCTTTGGCAATCGGGAGAAAGGACAAATCCACCCTGCGCCGGGTTTTTCTCATGGCCGGTAAACGGATTCCACAAGATCATCCAGTGTCTTGAACACATATCCCTGTGCCTTGGCATCCCGGATGACTCTGTCAAGGGCCAGGGCGTTGTCCTGCGAGACCGCATGAAGCAGGAGCACACAACCGTTGTGCAGGTAGGGCATGATCTCATTGTATGCATGGTCCGCGCCCTTTTGGTTGTCTGTCTCCCAGTCCCGGTAGGCGAAGCTCCAGAACACGGAATGATACCCCAAATCCCAGGTGATGGCTAGGACCCGTTCGCTGTATTCTCCCATTGGCGCCCTGAAATATTTCATGTTCCTGCCAAAGGCCTCATAATACCGCCTTTCCAGCCCGAGAATTTCCTCGATGACCTCCAAGTCGTTTTTTCCCGGGAGGCTTGGATGATTGACACTGTGATTGGCGACGATGGGCACGCGAAGCGTGCGACTTGTCATACGTCACGCGTTACGCGTCACGATAGACCGTTGATATTCATTTCCCAATTCCTTATAATCCCGAAATGCCTGAACCGACGAAAAGACCCCGCTTCTCCCTGCCGCATCCGATCGTCCTTATCTACGCCCTGGTCGTCCTGATGGTCGTCCTTACCTGGATCGTCCCGGCCGGCGAGTTCCAGCGCGTCAAGACCGAGGTGGGCGGCAGCGCCCGCCTGGTCACGGTCCCGGGCTCGTTCCACCATGTCCCCCGGCAGCCGGCCGGCCCGGAAGCGCTGCTGCTGGCGCCGATCCGCGGCTTTCAGGACGGCATGCTGATCATCGTCTTCCTGTTC
>JAWOHX010000108.1:0-22145 GCA_046484975.1 Clostridia bacterium | reverse complement strand
CTGCTGCTCGCCTGCGTTTACACGAACCGACCTCGCTTGAGCATCGGCATCCGCAGCCCGGAGAAACCGCCCGAGCAGCTTGACTACCATCTCTGGACTGGCCCGGCAACCATGCATCCGCACCGTACCAATCTTGTGCATTACGACTGGCACTGGATCTGGGATTTCGGCAACGGCGAGATCGGGAATCTCGGCACGCATCAACTTGACATCGCGCGATGGGCCATGCCACTCGGCGCCGCGCCCAAGAGCGTCGTCAGCCTGGGCGGACGTTTCGGCTACGAGGACCAGGGCCAAACGCCCAACACCCAGTTGACCGTCTTCGACTGCGGCGACGTCAAGCTGTTCTGCGAGCAACGCGGCTTGGTCACCCGAGAGGCGGTCAAGGTAACGGTCGACTTCCACATAGGACAACAAGAGCATGGTGATGTTCAGCGGCGATCTTGACAAGGCCCTGGCCGGCTTCATCATTGCCAACGGGGCCTTGGCCATGGGCAAGAAGGTCACCATGTTCTTCACGTTCTGGGGATTGAACATCCTGCGGAAACCGAAAAAAGTGAGAACCCGCAAAACCCTCCTGGAAGCACTGTTTGGCATCATGATGCCCCGGGGCGCAGGGAAACTGGGGCTTTCCAAAATGAACATGGGCGGGCTGGGTACGGGCATGATGAAGCACATCATGCGCAGGAAGAACGTCAACACCCTGCAGGAACTCATCCAATCGGCCATTGAAGCGGGCGCCACCCTGGTGGCCTGCACCATGTCCATGGATATCATGGGCATCCGCAAGGAAGAACTCATCGACGGGCTCACATATGCCGGGGTTGCAACCTTTCTTGGGGAGGCAGAGGACTCCAACATGACATTGTTCATCTGATATGACGCCTGCCTGCTAGGACAGGACCACTGCCGAAATCCAGGCCTGATGCACCTTTCCCACAGTGTTTTTGAACCGTCATCTCGATGAAGGAGCGGAAATATGCCTGATATTTTGGATCATTGATGGAATTGTTGTGGGAATCATATATTTTCCGTTCCTGACTCTTTGTGAGCCGGACATTGGGATCCTTGAAAATGAACTGGCAGGCCATGCAGCGACCATAACTTGTTTTCATCAGCTTATGACGGATGACAACGGTTTCTCCCCCACATACCATGCACTTGCGGTCCATTTCGTCCTGCTCCTTTCCTTTGCCCTTCACTTCCCATGTGAGGGGATGGCGTTCTCATCCATTCTAGCATAAATTTTACTTCCCGGGCTCCATCGGGTTGATGAAACGCGGACGCGTGGTATAATGGGGGGAGCATTGGAAAGGAAGACCTGCAGATGACCAAGAAACAAAAACTCTTCCGCCGTTTCGTATCCTACTACAAGCCACACCTGCCCCTGTTCATCCTGGACATGGGCTGCGCGTTTCTCATGGCCCTGATCGACCTGGTGTTTCCCATGGTCACCCGCCATATGCTCAATGACATCATTCCGGAAGGCAACCTCAGGGGATTGTTCGTTTTCTCCGCCGTGCTGCTGGCCATGTACCTGTTCCATTCCGTCCTCAACTTCATCGTCAATTACTGGGGGCATGTGGTGGGCACCAGGATGGAATTCGACATGCGCAGGGACTTGTTTGACCACCTGCAGACCCTGTCCTTCAGGTTCTACGATGAGAACCGTACGGGCAAGATCATGTCCCGCATGATCAACGACCTCAACGAGATCTCAGAACTGGCCCATCACGGACCGGAGGATCTGTCCCTGTCGGTGATCATGTTTGTGGGATCCGGCATCTTTCTCTCCTTCATCGAATGGCGCCTGGCCCTGATGCTGATCCTCCTGTGCGTCGTCATGTTCCTCTTCGCCCTGAAGAAACGGAAATCCATGAATGATGCTTTCCGGGAGGTCAAGAAAAAAATCGCCGACGTCAACGCCGACCTGGAGAACAGCATTTCAGGGATCCGGGTGGCCCAGTCCTTCACCAACGAGGCCTATGAATCCAAGAAATTCGGAAAAGGCAACAACCTCTTCAAGGAATCCCGGAACCACGCCTACAGGAAAATGGCGGAATTTCTCACAGGGATGGGCTTTATCTCCAACATCATGTATTTGTCGGTGCTGACTTACGGAGGCTATCTCTTCTATATCCAGGCCATCACAATCACTGACCTCCTGGCTTTCCTCCTGTACATCGGCCTCATCCTGGTCCCAGTCCGCAGGCTGAGCAACTTCATCCAGCAATTTGAGTCGGGCATGACAGGCTTTGAGCGCTTCCAGGAAATCATGGACACCAAACCCGAGATTGCCGACAGGCCCGGTGCCACGGAGCTGGAAAATGTCCGGGGGGAAATACGGTTCGACCGCGTCACCTTTTCCTATGACGACAATGAGCATGTGCTCAAGGACCTCACCTTGCGTATCAGGCCCGGGGAGACCCTTGCCATCGTGGGGCCGTCGGGAGGCGGCAAGACCACGCTTTGCAACCTCCTCCCCCGCTTTTACACCCCCCAGGCAGGCAACATACTCATTGACGGGAAAGACATCGGAGATGTCACCCTGGCCTCCCTTCGCCAAAACATCGGCATGGTCCAGCAGGATGTCTTCCTGTTTGCGGGGACCATCGGGGAGAACATCCTCTACGGAAGGCCTGATGCCTCCTTCGAGGAACTGGTGCAGGCGGCCCGGCATGCCAGGATCCATGATTTCGTTTCCGGCCTGCCGGAAGGGTATGAGACCTATGTCGGGGAAAGGGGCATCAGGCTCTCCGGAGGGCAGAAGCAGCGGGTCTCCATTGCCAGGACCTTCCTGAAAAATCCCCCCATCCTGATTCTGGACGAGGCCACCAGCTCACTGGACAACAAGACGGAAAAGGAGATCCAGGAAGCCCTGGTCCACCTCTCGAGGGGACGCACCACCGTGGTCATCGCCCATCGGCTCTCCACGGTGCAGAACGCCGACCGCATCCTGGTCATCACAAAGGACGGCATCGCCGAGGAAGGCGACCACAAGTCCCTGATGGAACGTTCCGGTGTTTATGCCAACCTTTACGAAGGCGTCTGACCGCGGAATGAAAAAGCAGGATGTCCGGCCTTCTAGGTCCGGCATCCTGCTTTCTTTTTGTTCATATCCCGTCAGGCGCCCTTTTCCTGGGCTTTCTCCCGTTTCCGGACCCTCCACATGAAGAAGAGGAGGAATGCGAAATATGCGAGGAACGCCAGCATGGTGTAGAGGTAGTACATGGGGTTCCCGATGGTATAGCCGTGGATGGGAATGCTCAGTATGATCATCAGCGGAAAGCCGAACAGGAGACCCACCCCGCTTCCCAGGACCAGCAGTTTCGCGGCGGGGGTCCTGAAATTGGGATCCACCTCCCTCAACAGGGCCATCCCGGTGGAGATGGTCCCCGTCAGCATGCCATACATGGCCACACTGCTTTCCACTACATGGGTGCTGTAAATTTTCTTGCACAGGAAATGCACATAGCACATGGTGGCAATCATGCCGAGGCTGGTCACGACCAGGGTGGGGATGAGATACATCCGGAACACCGATACAGAGATGGCGGCGATGCCTGCGGTGATCATGTAGTCGAAAGCACCACCGGCAATCCTCTGGAGCAGGAAGTTATTGGGATACGACCTGGTCATGATTCCTTTTTCCTTGAACTTGTCCATCATCTTCCGGACCAGCAATGCAATCATCGAACCGAAAATGAAATGGAATCCCCAGAACATGGTTGCAACGGTGGCGCCGAAGGGGCCGAGGAGGCTGAACAGGGCCGTGAGCCCTGTGATGGTCAGGTAGGTAAGCAGGTAGACGATGCCGATGAGGAATATCTGCACCGTGATGCGGTCGATGGATTCGCTCAAGGGGATGTCGTCCGGCCGGTCTCTTTCCTCGATCATGTGGCTCTTTGCATCCTTCTCATCATAAACCTCAGGTTTGAATCCTTTTTTGCGAACATAATAGTTGATCAGGGGGATGCCGCCGATGCATGCCCACAGGAATCCGATGGCAGCCACGGACAGCCCGATGTTGGCTCCCCCCACCAGGGCGGGAACATTGTTGATCATCTCCCACTGGCCTCCGATGGCACTGGCCTGGCCGGGTCCCTGGCCGAAGCCCAGGGGAAGCAGGAGGCCGAAAGGCGGGAAAAGGTCCCTCAATATGGTATATGCCATCAGCAGGGTGAGTCCGAAGCCCAGGATGCCCTGCATCAGGTAGGTGCTTACGATGGCGGCACCGGTGTTGGTGATCTCCGTGCCTTTCTCTTTTTTTCTCTCCTTCAGGGCAAGGGCGATGAAGCCGACGGCCATCAGGTGGTAGACCATCCTCTCCAGCATGGCGGGCTGGAGAAAATCGACGGTCAGGAAAATCCGCAGCAGGCTCACCACAAGCAATCCAAAGAAACCGGCGATGATGGAATTTGGAATCAGGTATTTCCGGAAGAAAAGAATTTTTCTCTTCAGCAGGGTCCCTGCTCCGAGGAACAATGACAACAGGCAAAAATCAATGACGATGTTCCATCCTTCTTTCATGTGTTTCCCCTCTCATTACTGTTTTCATTCTTGATATGTTGAACCGCCTGGTTCCATTTGAACGCGGACACCCGGTTCTTTGGCTGGAACAAAAAACGGTGAAACACCCCTTCATAATAGAATTCGAAGAGATAATTGAACTGGATGGTGTTTCCGGCGATCCTTCGGATCTCGTACACCCGTTTCTCGCCGGTTTTTCCGGCAGTGAACTCGATCCGGTCCGGATAGAGGACCAGCGTCCCCTTTCCAATGAGCCTGATTTTGTTTTTCGGGGTAAGACTGTACAGGCAGGCGCCCTCATCCGCATAGACGGCATCCTGCCCGGTGAGGAGGGTTTTGATATGGTCCCTCTGCCAGTCCCCCCATTCCCCCGGATGTTCGAAGCTCCTCTGCCCTGAGAAGAATCCGTAATCGTCCAGGGTGTGGACAAGGCCGCAATGCAGGCATGTGAAGGCATTCTTTTCACTGTGGAGTTTCCCGATGGTCCTGCACGAGGGGCAGATATATAGGAAGAGCTCCAGGAATTCCGCGGAGGTTTCGGAGGTGTACCGGTGCATGTGCTGTTTCTGCCATTCGTACTCATCGTGGTAGATGGCATTGTTCATGGAATGGTAGATTTCATCCACCGTGAGTTCCCGTGTCTGTTTCTCCGTGAACAGCACGTAATAATCCAGGAACATGGGTCCTTTTCGCCCCCGGATGGCCCATCTCGGCCGGGACAGGTAGGCACCCTTCATCATGCACATCACCACGGGGACCCTGGCGAGTTTCACCAGTTTGGCCGTGGCATAGATGATATCGATGGATTTTCCGTCCCAGGTCCGGTTGGCCTCGGGGAACACCCCGACGATTCCTCCCCGCTTCATGATACGGATGGCCTCCTTCACCGTCTGGGAATCGGCCATGGCCTTGGTCTTGGAGATGGCACCCACGAGGTTCCTCAGCAGGAATGCCAGCATGCGGTTGCGAAAAAGGCTGTCGCTGGCGATGTAGCGTACGGCTTTTGGAATGTATGCGGAGACAAGGAAGGGATCCCAGTTGAGGCAGTGGTTGGACACCACAAGAAAGGGAGGTTCCAATCCCTGGATCTTTTCGTTGTTTCCGTAGAAGGTATACTGGCTTCTCAGCCATGTGCCCAGTGTCGGTCTCAGGAAATTATAAAATCCGTTTATAAATCGGTCGCCCATACACCATACCCCTATTTTTTCACCATTATATCAGATACCATTTGCATTGGGTATGATAAATAATAATTTAACATGCATGATACCCCTTGACGAACGAAAGCCGATGAATTAGAATGACTTGTAATTGAATACGTGCAAAAGCGTTCCCCGCTCCACTGCGGGGATTAAAAGGGAAACAGGTGAAATTCCTGTACGGTCCCGCCGCTGTAAGGGGAAGACCATCCGGATGATGCCACTGGAAACTGTGTTCCGGGAAGGCCCGATGGATCGATGAACCCGAGTCAGAAGACCTGCCTTTTGCATCACCGGACCAACTCTACGAGGCATAGGGGGTGTTGGATATGACCGCTGTCATATATGGCATGCCCCCTTGATTCAAAAGGAATCGAGGGGTTTTATTTAGGAAAAAGACTGAGAAGGAAAGGAAACAAGCATGAAAAACAAGAAATGGATTGCCCTGTCACTGTCAATGATTCTTATACTGGCCCTTGCCGCCGGTTGTTCCGTAAATACGAAAGCGCCTGTGGATGCCGCCTACAGCGTCACCGATTCCCAGCAAAGGGTGCTGACTTTCGAAAGCGTCCCCGGAAAAGTCGTTTCCCTTGCCCCCACCGTGACGGAGATCATCTTCGCCCTGGGCGCCGAATCCACATTGGCTGCCAGGACCGACTGGTGCAATTATCCCGACGAGGTGCAGTCCTATGCTTCCGTGGGGAACATGGACATGCCTGACGTGGAAAAAATCATCTCCCTGGGGCCCGATGTGGTGTTTCTCTCCGAGATGACCAAAAAGGAGATTGCAGACCAGCTGGCCAACGCAGGGATCACCTATATGGTGGTGAAGAACGAGGATTCATTGGAGGGAGCCTACCAGTCCATTGGCATGGTTGCCATGGCCCTGGGGAAAACCGCTGAGGGCGACGCCATCGTGGCAGGCATGAAGCAAAAAGTCGAAAAGGTCATGGAAATAGTCAGGGATGCGCCCAAACCCACGGTCTATTATGTCATGGGCTTCGGGGAGTACGGGGACTACACCGCCGGGAAAGGCACCTTCATCAGCGAGATGATCAGGCTGGCGGGGGGCATCAACGTGGCCAACGACACCGAGGGCTGGTCCTACAGCCTGGAGAAAATCATCGAGCACAACCCGGACATCCTCATCTGCTCCCTTTATTCCCCGCCGGACCAGATACGTGAAGCCAACGGCTACAAGACCCTGGACGCCGTGAAAAACAACAGGATGCATGTCATCAACGACGACATGCTCCAACGCCTCGGACCCCGGCTGGCGGACGCGCTGGAGGAACTCGCCAGGGCCCTGCATCCCGATTTGTTCTAGACAGGAGAACCCATGCTTTACAAAAGCAGAAAGATGTCCATCCTCATATATATCTCCCTCGCCGCCCTGCTGTTTCTGGCGGTGATGTTCTCTTCCGGACTGGGTTCCGCCGACATCGGGTTTTTCCGGAGTCTGCGGATCCTGGTCTCCGGAATCCCCTTTCTGGACAGGCTGTTCGATTTCTCCGACATCCAGCAGACCCACCGGGTGATTCTCTTTTCCGTGAGGCTGCCCCGGATCGTCACCGCCATGCTGTGCGGCGCAGGGCTTTCCATATCGGGAAGCGTTTTCCAGGGAATGTTCCGCAACCCCATGGCAGACCCCTATGTCCTCGGCATCTCATCGGGGGCAGCCCTGGGGGCCTCCCTGGCCATCTCCCTGGGCCTGCAGGTGTCCCTGTTTGGTTTCGGGATCATTCCCCTGTTCGCCCTGGCAGGCGCTGTGGCAGTGACCATGACGGTGTATGGCATCGCCAGGACCGCAGGGAAACTCGCCCCCCTGACCTTGATTCTCTCCGGCATTGCGGTGAGTTTCCTCTGTTCCTCCCTGGTCTCCTTCATCCTCATCTCCAACAGGGAGCAGGCACATAAGATCGTGTTCTGGACCATGGGCAGCATGACCGGCGCCAACTGGAACAATGTCCTGGTCATGCTTCCCGTTGTCCTCATCGGTTCCTTCCTCCTCATCTGGCAGTCCGGCAACATCAACGTGCTTTCCACCGGGGATGAATCCGCGCTTTCCCTGGGGATCAACACGGAAAGGCTCAAGAGGACCCTGCTCCTGCTGGGCTCGGTGATCACCGCCGTATGCGTGGCGTTCACCGGCATCATCGGCTTCGTGGGCCTCATCATCCCCCATGGCGTGCGTCTGGTCACCGGTCCGGACCACCGCCGTCTCATGCCGGTGAGCGCCCTGACGGGAGCCATCTTCCTGGTCCTGTGTGATGCCCTGGCAAGGAATGTCTTCGCCCCCATGGAAATCCCCATCGGGGCGGTGACCTCCCTTTTCGGGGCACCTTTCTTTATCTACCTGCTCATGAAAAACAAAAGGAGGACTTTCCTGTGAGGGACATCGTGCTGCATGTCAGCGGCCTGTATTTCTCCTATGACCGGCTGGAAGTCCTGAAGGGGTTGGACATGGACTGCGAAAGGGGAAGGCTGTATTGTGTCATCGGCCCCAACGGATGCGGGAAAAGCACCCTGGTGAAGAACATGACAGGCATCCTGAGCCCGGCCAAAGGGCAAATATTCATTGAAGGCAGGGACATCAGATCCCTCAAGCACAAGGAAAGGGCCCGGATCATCGCCTATGTGCCCCAGGAAACTGTTGCCTACTTTGATTTCACTGTCTTCGACATTGTTTCCATGGGCAGGAACCCCTATCACAGCGGACTGGATTCACTGAACCGGGAGGATGTGCGGATCATCGAGAAGGCCATGGACCAGACGGGCGTCTCCTCCCTGCGGGACAAATGCATCAATGAACTCAGCGGCGGGGAAAAGCAAAGCGTGATCATCGCCCGTGCCTTGGCCCAGGACACGGACATCATCCTCATGGACGAGCCGGTCTCATCCCTGGACATCAACCACCAGGTGGAAATCATGGATACGGTGAAGAAGCTGACGAAACAGGGAAAGACCGTTGTCTGCGTGCTCCACGACCTGAACCTGGCAGCCCAGTATGCCGACGAACTGGTCCTGATCCATGGCGGGAAGGTTGTGTCCAAAGGCAACGCGGAGCAGGTCCTCACCGTTGAGCGGATCTCCCTTGTCTACCATGTGGATGTCCTGGTGGAACACAATCTCAGTGCCGACCGGCGGATCATCCTTCCCCTGTCGAAGAATCACCCATGAGGCCGGCCAAATGCCTTCCGGTCTCCAGCATGAAAGCGCTGGCCTGCTCAAGCATCCCGTCCGGGAATCCCATCAGGAAACGATCCGCCTCGAAAGTCAATTCCCCTTCATAACCTGTTTTCCACAAGGCTGCCATGGTCTGCTTCCAGTCAATTTTCCCTGTAAAGGGCAACTGGTGCAAATCATAACGGTTGTCATTGTCGTGGACATGCAGGGATTTCAAATGTTTTGCTCCCAGCGCCTCAATCATGCCGGCGGGGGTTTCCCCCACCAGCCCCGCATGGCCGATGTCCAGGCAGGCGGTGAAGCAACGGGGGTCCAGGGATTCCATGTAGTCCAGGAATTCCTCCGCAGTACTGCACACGTTTGTTTTCCCGCAGTCCTTCTCATTGTCCCAGGCGAACATGTTCTCCACCGCAGCCATCACCCCGAATTCCCTGCAGAAAGGAGCCAGGCGCCCGAAGAACTCCATGTTGAATTCCTTCTGGTCTTTTTCCAGTGCCACGGGGTGCACCACCACGTATTTCGCCCCCAGCAGGGCCGTGACCTCTATGGCCCGGACCAGGTGATTGAAGGTTTTCTCGTTGTATGCCGTGTCCCCCGGCCTGTAGGAAGGAAAGGGTGCATGGGTCTGGTTGAAGGAAATCCCCGATCCGTCCGCGGCTTTCCTGACCATATGCATATGCCTCTCATAGCCGGGGCCGTTGAAGGGATGCTCCGTTCCCGGGAAATAGAACATGGAATAATCAAGGGCATCGTATCCAATCCGTGCAAGGGCATGAACCCCCCGGACATCCCCCATCCTCGCGAAAAACCAGCTGGTCTGCGTTGATATTCTCATGGCTTCCTCCATACGTCCATTCACCTTGAATATATCATGAATAGCCGCCACTTCACGACTCTTTCACGGGGATGCCTGCAAATCCGACCATTTCAATGTCCCCTGAAGCCCTTCCGTGGACGCCATGTCCGTCATATCGTTTTCCCGGGGGTCCCACTTTTCCCCGGTGCGGGCGGGCCGGTAGGCCAGGACGGGGTCGGGAACATGATCTAACCTTAAATATTCCTCCCCGATCCGATACTCACTTCCGAGGTTTTTCAACTCCCGTTCCTTGAGCGCGTGAAACAATGTTCCAAAGTCCTGCTCCCCGATGAACGGCAGGTTTATCCTCTTCCCTGAAAAGGCGGATTCATAGGAGGCCGCCACGCATTCCATGGCATGCAGCCCGTCTTCCCCCGTCACCCTTGGTTCACTGTCCTGCAGGATGCATTCCGAAAACGCCTTGAGCTCACTGTAGAAGGCGGAATTCTGGAAGACCTGGTCATCGATGTTCCATCCATGGAGGACATCCAGGTTCTTCACCTGCTGGTTTGGCCCGTATAAGGCGATCTGGGGCGATTCCAGGCTCATGGTGGGGAAATGGTGCTCATTGCAAACCACCAGCGTTCCCTCGGAACCGTATATCTTATAATAGTCGTGGTCGTATGCCCTCCCGAAGAAGATTCTGGTCATATGATACAAACCGGTGACTCCGCCGGCGTGTTCCGCCATGACGATTGCCGTGTCTTCGTTCACCCTCCCGGGATGGATGATCCTCACCGTTGCGCTGATGCTTTCCACATCGCTTCCCGTCCACCATCGGACAAGGTCGAAGGCATGGGGTCCGTGATCCTGGAGGACGCCTCCCCCCGTTGCAGCCTCTTCCCGGTATGTCCCCACCAGACCCGGCACGTTGACGTCCCACTGGCATTCCACCATGAACACCTTGCCCAGCAGGCCTGCGTCAATGACGGCTTTCACTTTCTGGTTTCCCCTCATGAAGCGCTTCATGTGTCCCAGCTGCAGTTTCACCCCGTTGTTTCGGCATGATTCGATGATCCTGTGGCAGTCCTCCACGGTATGGGCCATGGGCTTCTCGCAGAGGATGTGCTTTCCCGCCCCGGCCAGGACAGCGATGTTGTCAGCATGAAACCTGGGCGGCGTGGCCACAATGACCGCATCGATGCTTTTATCCTTCGCAAGGTCCGCAGCGGTGTGCAAGACCTTCCCTACGCCGTACCGTCTGGCCATTTCCCCGGCTCGGCTCCCGTCCAGGTCCGCCAGCGCAGCCAGCTCCACCTCAGGCAGGTATTTGAACACAGGAAGATACAAGTCTGCCACCGCCCCGCATCCCAGCATTGCAATCCTTATTTTTTTCATCGGACAACACCCCCGGCAGATTTTTTCAATCATTGTAATTATATCATCATCGGGTCGAAGGAGATACTTCCTGATTTTTTGCCGGTCCTCCCGTCTACCCATATTTATCAGGCAACGGACAAGGTACAATACTGGAAAAGGGAGATGTAGTTATGGCTTCGATGTATGGCGGCTTGACCGGAAGGCATGAAGGGCATCGCTGTCATTCGTCGGCTCCCCATTCTTTCAACAGGGCTGCAACCTGCTTGTTCCCGTATTCCTGAGCAATGGAAAGAGCAGTTTCCTCATACTTCGACCTGGCCTGAACCACTGCGCCGGCATCAAGGAGGCCCCTCACCATATCCAATTGATCGTTGAAATTCTTGCAAGCCCACATCAGCGCGGTATATCCGTCCTTATCCGTTCCGTGGTTGGGGTCCGCTCCAGCATGAAGCAGGATTGCAACCATGTCCGCATGTTCCCAGGCTGCTGCCAGCACGAGGACGGGGGTGTCGAACCTCGGGCAACTCATGTTGATGTCGTGCACCATGCCCGCAAGATATCCCAAGGCCTCCCGGTCCCCTTCCCAGAAGGCAGCAACCAGCATGGTGTCTTCATATCTCAGGTAGGACCGCAGCGCGGCAGCTTCCTTGTTGCCCGGCTCCTCGCTGAGCACCCGCCGGGCATATCGGTCAGCCATTTTATAGTCCCGGCCGGCAACTGCACTTCTCATCCCTTCCAGGCTCTCATCCATTGTCTGGCCTGATAAAGGCGTGCATCCGGACATCAGGCATATTGCAACCGCCAGCACCAGGCCCATGAATCTTTTGAATATCATGGCCGTCCTCCTTTTCCTTGCGCATGGCGCAGTCTCCATTCATATTGTACCATACCGCCACAGTTCAACTGCTCCGGGAGCCCTGGCACCCCCGGGATACCGCTTTGAACGGCATATTCCCGCTGTTTATTATTTTCATTGACTTATTGCGGTCAATCAGGTTTATAATCAATGTATGGGATATCAACAGGGGATGTCTTTGCTTCAGCGGCTGGAGTGCTTGCAACCCCCGGTTCCCCTGGAAATGCCTTGCGCAAGGCGCATCATGAAGGAGGTATCGATATGATGAGAACCATGAGACTCGGAAACAGCGATCTGCAGGTGCCGGTGGTCGCGGTGGGCTGCATGCGCATCAAGCGGCTGACCATTCCCGAAGCGGAGCGTTTCATACAGACTGCATTGGAGCATGGGGCCAATTTCTTCGACCATGCGGACATCTACGGAGGGGGCAGCTGCGAGGAGATCTTCGCGGATGCCATCCGGATGAATGACAATGTGCGGGAGAAAGTCATCTTGCAATCCAAGTGCGGCATCCGCAAGGGAATGTTCGACTTCTCCAGGGAAAACATCCTGAAAGCGGTGGATGGCAGCCTGAAACGGTTGAAGACAGATTATCTGGATGTGCTCCTGTTGCACCGCCCCGACGCCTTGGTGGAGCCTGATGAGGTCGCCATGGCTTTTGACATTCTTCAGGTCAGCGGGAAGGTCCGCCACTTCGGCGTTTCCAACCAGAATCCCATGCAAATCAAGCTGCTGCAGAAACATGTCAAGCAGCCCATTCTTGCCAACCAGCTGCAACTGAGCATCACCAATGCCACCATGATCTCCACGGGCATCCATGTGAACATGCTGGATGAGAGCGCCCTCAGCCGGGACGGGAGCATCCTGGATTTCTGCCGTCTCAAAGATATCACTGTCCAGCCCTGGTCCCCTTTCCAGTACGGCTTTTTCGAAGGCGTGTTCCTGGACAATGAAAAATTCCCGGAGCTAAACACCGCCGTCGATGAGATTGCCGCCAGACATGAGGTCTCCAACACCACCATCGCCATTGCCTGGCTCCTTCGCCATCCCGCCAACATGCAGCCCGTGACCGGGACCATGAACACGGGGCGGCTCATAGACTGCATCCGGGCGGCTGAGGTCACCCTGACACGGGAAGAATGGTATGCCATCTACCGGGCGGCCGGCAATACGCTGCCATGAGCCGGATGGATTTAAGCTAAGCACATGAAAAAGCGCCGGCCATATGGCCGGCGCTTTGATTATGCACGTCTTCAGATCCTGCGGATGATATCCTCCAGCATCCTGCCGTATTTGACATATGACTCGTACAGTACATCCCCGTCCGGCTTTTCATTGCTCACGTGGGCAATGGCCGCCACATGGGGCTCGATGGAGATGATGCCGTCATACTTGTCCTCACCGATGACCACTTTCAGGATTTCAGGCACCATGCCTTCACCTTCCCCGACATATGCGAACTGCTGCCCCTGTCCCTTGTCCACCATGCCGTCCTTGATATGGATGTAGTCGAAATGGCCCCGTATCCCCTGGAAATATTCCCAAGGGTCATCCCCGTGGACGGGCACGTTCCCGGTGTCATAGAGCAATACGAAATTCGGGCTGTCCACCTCTGCCTTTAGTTCGATCATATTGGCAGGCGTCAGGCCCCCCCATCCGGTGCAGTTCTCATGGGCAATGGTGATGCCGAAGTCCTCAGCCATTTTAGCCAGCTCCCGGCACCTTCGGATGCCTTCCTTCCGGGTATATGCCATGTCGCTCTCGTCGGGCAGCCAGGTCATGATGCGGATGTATTTCGTCCCCAGCATGTTCATCCTTTTCGCTGCAATTTTCAGATCTTCCGTATCCACGGAGAAATCCCCCCTGATGTTCCGGCTCCAGTTGCCGATAGCGGAAGCGAAGCAGGTCACTCCCATCCCGTTTTTATCAAGCTGCCTTCTCACCTCGTCAAATTCCTTGTCCGGGAATTTGGTGGTGGAGGCGTTGATGCCGTTGTGTATCCGCAGTTCCAGGGTGTCCCACCCCAGTTCCTTGTGTGCCTTTATTTGAGTCGCGATGTCTTTTCCCGACTCGTCGCTGATTCCTGTGATGATCATTTCTTTTCTCCCTTCCTGAGCTCAGTGAGAACCCCGTCGGACCAGAGCCTTTCCAGGCTGTACCTTCCCCGGGTCTCCTTCTCGAAGATGTGGACCACCACGAAACCCAGGTCAAGGAGAATCCAGTCCGCATAACGGTATCCCTCTGTGGACAGGACCTCGATGCCGGCCTCTACCATTTTATCCTTGATCTCATCCGCCAGTGCCTTCCTCAGCCTGTCACTGGCCCCGGTGCAGACGATGAAATAGTCCGTGAGGGTGGTCACCTTCCTGACATCGATGGAGATGATGTCGCTTGCTTTTTTATCGTCCAGCAGATCCATGACCTTCTCGCATACTTTGATTGATTCCAAATGGTTTTCCCTCCTGTGTATAATACAGAATCTTATTACATATCCCGGCATCCGTCAATTTTTATCTTTTCCATCGTTACACATCCGCGGCTGGCCTGCTGTAGTATTCACAGGCCTGCAGGGTGTCCTTGTAGATGGGCCTGCCGTGTTCCCGGAACCAGTCGATGAAGGCTTTCAGGTACATGCAGACCCCCTTGTCCAAATCTGTGAATGCCGCCTTGCGCAGGTCCTCCACCTCCGGATACTCCCTGCCGGGCTCGATGGCGTCCGCCAGGAAGATGATTTTCTGGAGCAGGCTCATGTTCTCACTGCCGCAGGTATGGGACTCGATGGCCGCCAGCACATCCCCGTCGGTGACGCCGTATATGTCCCTGGCCATGATCATGGAGCAGGATGCGTGGATGATGGAAGGGTGGGCCAGGTAGTCCTCCCCGTAACCTTCCTTGGTCAGCATCGCTTTCTGCTCCTCTTCGGACAGGCTTTTCCCGATGTCATGGAGATAAGCGGCAAGTTCTGTCTTCCCTTTGTCGCACCCATATAACCCAGCCATCTCCAAAGCTGTTCCAACCATGCCCAGGGTATGGGAAAACCGTTCCTCGCTCAGTTTTTTTTTGATGTCACAGACGATAGAGTCGATTGTCAATGATATACCTTTCCACGGCGGGGGGGACCATTCCCGAGATGCTTTTCCCATCCGCCGCCAGCCTGCGGATCTCCGTGGCGGATAGCCCCGGGATGGCCCGGCCGCTCAGTTGTATGTCCGCATTGTATGTTTCCTTCAGCCGCTTAATCTCTTCCCCGGCCTGTGATTCAATCCCTTTTCTTTGAAAGGCGATGAAGACGGCGAGTGTAAAGACTTCCCGGAATTCCCTCCAGCTTTCCAGCTCATGGAGGGTGTCCCCGCCGATGATGAAATACAGCTTTGCACCAGGGTATTCCTTTCCCATCTGCCGCAGGGTCTCCACGGTATATGACACCCCTTCCCGGGCGCCTTCCATGGTACTCACCAGGATGTTCTCCTCATCCGCCACGGCCGTGACAAGCATCTCCACCCTTTTCCCGTAGGGGGTGATGCCCTTGTCGTCCTTGTGGGGCGGATCGAAGGAGGGCATCAGGATCATGATGTCCAGAGAGAACTCCCGGAGGGCCTCCCTGGCCATCCGGATGTGCCCGTTGTGGACAGGATCGAATGTTCCGCCGAATATCCCTATCTTCATGTCCTTCCGATATCCCTTCTGTAGTACATGTCCTTGAAATATATCTTCCCGGCTTCCCGGTAGGCGCTGCGGATGGCCTCATCCAGGGACTTTCCCGTTCCCGTGATTCCCAGCACCCGGCCTCCGTTGGTGAGACAACGTCCTCCTTGCAGGAGGGTTCCGGAATGGAAGACCACCGTTTCCACTTGTTCCAGCCCGGATATTTCATGCCCTTTCTCGTAATCCATGGGATATCCCCCGCTGGCCAGCATGATGCAGGCGGTGAAGCAGTCCTCCCATTCGACCATGATCCCGTCCAGCCTTTCTTCCACAACAGCCTCCATGATCTCCAGCAGGTCGGTCTTCAGCCGGAGCAGGACCACCTGGGCCTCCGGGTCACCGAAACGGGCGTTGTATTCCACTACCTTCGGTCCATCCGGTGTGAGCATCAGTCCGAAATACAGGACGCCTTTGAAAAGGATCCCCTCTTTTTGCAGGGCCTTTATGGTTGGCCGGAATATTTTTTCCATGCAAACCTCTGCGACCTCCGGCGTATAAAGCAGGCTCGGGGAAAAGGCTCCCATTCCACCGGTGTTTGGGCCCTCGTCATTGTCATAGGCCCGTTTGTGGTCCTGGCTGGACACCATGGGCAGGACTGTCTTCCCATCGGTGAAGGCCAGCACGGTGACTTCTCTTCCTTCCATGAACTCCTCGATGATGATTGAATCCCCGGATTCCCCGAATTTCTTGTCCAGCATCATCTCCCGGACGGCTTTTTTAGCTTCTTCCCGGTCGGAGGTGATAACCACCCCTTTACCCAGGGCCAGGCCGTCCGCCTTTACCACGATTGGGACCGGGCAGGTTTCCAGATATACCAGGGCGCTCCCTGCGTCATGGAATGTCTCATACCCCGCAGTGGGAATCATATATTTTTTCATCAGGGCCTTGGAGAACACCTTGCTGCTTTCAATCCTGGCGGCTTCTTTGCTGGGGCCGAAGGTCCGAAGGCCTGCTTTTTCCATGGCGTTCACCATTCCCAAGGCAAGGGGGTCGTCCGGTGCCACCACCACGAAATCCACTCTTTTCTCCAGGGCGAAGCCAACCATGCCTTCCACGTCCAGCGCTTTGACAGGCACACATTCTGCCAGGCCTGCGATGCCCCCGTTGCCGGGGGCGCAGTAGATTGTGTCGATTCTTTCACTTTGTTTCAGTTTCCAGACGATGGCGTGCTCCCTGCCGCCCCCGCCCACCACAAGGACTTTCATGCAATCCCCCTCAATGACGGAAATGCCGCATGCCGGTGAACACCATGGCAATGCCGTGCTTGTCACAGGCGTCTATGGACTCCTGGTCATTCTTGGACCCTCCCGGTTGAATGATGGCGTTGATGCCTGCCTGGGCGGCAAGTTCCACGCAATCGGAAAAGGGGAAGAAGGCGTCGGAGGCCAGCACGGCACCCCGGGCTTTTTCCCCGGCTTGGCGCAGGGCTGCTTCCAGCGCTGATATCCGGCTCACCTGGCCGGGACCGATCCCCACCGTGCCGTTGTCCCTCGCCAGCACGATGGCGTTTGATTTTGCATGCTTGCACACCCGCATGGCGAAAAGCAACTGGCGCATCTGCTCCTCGGTGGGCAGTGCCTTGGTCACATACTGGATGTCCTTGCCCAGCAGCTCCTTGTCGTAGTCCTGGACGAGAAGCCCCCCCGTCACCCTCTTCATGTCCATCATGTCTTCCGGTATGCTGTCGGTGATGTTCTCGAGGATGAGGATCCTGATGTTTTTCTTTTCCGAAAGCTCTTCCAGGGCTTCCGGGCTGTAAGAGGGTGCAATGACAATCTCGATGAAGATCCTGTTGATCTCCATGGCGGTTTCCAGGTCGATTTCATCATTGGCGGCGACAATGCCCCCGAAGATGGCAACGGGATCTGCTTCGTATGCTTTTTTATATGCCTCAAGGATGCTTTCCCCGATGCCCACCCCGCAGGGGTTGGCGTGCTTGACCGCCACAACGGCTTTTTTGTTTTTGAACTCTTTCAGGGCTTCCAGCGCCCCGTTGGCGTCGTTGATGTTGTTGTAGGACAATTCCTTGCCATGGAGCTGTCTTGCGCCTGTAAGGCATCCTGCGGGGTTTCCGCTTTCCTTGTAGAAACATGCCTGCTGGTGGGGGTTCTCCCCGTAACGAAGGTCCTGGACCTTCTCAAACGTCAATGTGAGGGTGTCATGGTCCTTCACCCCCAGGATGTTCCTCAGGTATTTCGCAATCAAGGCATCGTAATGGCTGGTGTGTTCAAACACCTTCCAGGAGAGCCTTAGATTGGTTTCCTCTGATATGACGCCTGTTTTTTCCATCTCTGCAAGCAGTATGCTGTAATCCCCGCAGTCCACCACCACGGTGACATCCCGGTAATTCTTGGCCGCGGACCGCAGCATGGTGGGGCCTCCGATGTCGATGTTCTCGATGGCTTCCTCCAGTGTAACTCCCGGTTTCATGATGGTCTGCTTGAAGGGATACAGGTTGATGACCACCATGTCAATGGTCCCGATGCCAAGGGAGGCCAGCTGGTCCATGTGCTCCTTCCTGTCCCGCATGGCCAATATCCCCGCATGCACATTGGGATGAAGGGTCTTCACCCTGCCGTCCAGACATTCCGGGAACCCGGTGACCTCGCTGATCCCTGTGACTGCCACACCGGCCTCCCTGAGGGCCTTCATGGTGCCCCCTGTTGAGATGATTTCCACGCCCATGGAAGCCAGTTTCTGAGCGAAGTCCACAATGCCCGTCTTGTCCGATACACTGATCAAAGCCCTTTTTATCATAATATGTCGATTCCCCTTCCTTTTTCCACGGTCCCGATGACATGGGCATCCTCGTTCAGGATGTCCTGTATGGTCTTCACTTCGGTGGCGGCACAGGCGATGACCAGGCCGATTCCCATGTTGAATATGTTGTACATGTTGTCCTCGTTGAGATTCCCCTTCTCCTTCATCAGGGTGAACACCGGCTGCACCGGCCATGTCCCCTTGCAGATCACGGCTTTGAGTCCGTCGGGCAGCATGCGCGGGATGTTCTCGATGAACCCGCCTCCTGTCACGTGCCCGATGCCTTTTAGTTCTGCTTTCCCCATCAGGGAAAGCACTTGCCTCACATAGATCCGGGTGGGCTTCAGCAACTCCATGCCGATGGTGCCAATGCCCGGGTAGGCCTTCATGAGGCTCTCCCTGTCTTCCCCGAATATCCTCCGGACCAGGGAGAACCCGTTGCTGTGCACCCCGCTGGAAGACAATCCCAGCAGCACATCCCCTTCTGAAATCCTGCTTTTGTCGATGATCCGGTCCTTTTCCACCACACCCACGGCGAACCCGGCGATGTCATATTCCTCTTCCCCGTACATGCCGGGCATCTCGGCGGTCTCCCCGCCCACGATGGCGCAGCCTGCGTCGGCACAGCCGTCTGCCACCCCTTTGACAATGTCCTCTATCTTCCCCGGGAAAATCTTTCCGCAGGCAATGTAGTCCAGGAAGAACAGGGGCTCCGCCCCGGCGCAGACGATATCATTGACGCACATGGCAACACAGTCCACACCCACGGTGTCGTGGACGTCCAGCGCATGGGCAATCTTCAGCTTGGTTCCCACCCCGTCGGTGCCGGAGACCAGCACCGGCTTCCTGTATTTTTCCAGGTCCAGCTCGAACAGGCCGCCGAAGCCGCCGATGGCTCCCAGGACGCCTGCGCGTCTTGTGCGTTCGATGTGTTTTTTTATCCGTTCCACCGACTCATAGCCGGCTTCCACGTCCACTCCCGCCTGTTTGTATTCATTCATTTTTTTTCTCCTGGGACACGCGGCAGGCTTTGCTTTCCTCGTGGATGTCGATGGGGTATTTCCCGGTGAAGCAGGAGATGCAGAACTCGCTCCTCGAGTGTTCCGGGGAGGACAACAGTCCCTCCAGGCTCAGATACCCCAGGGTGTCCGCCCCGATGAGCCTGCAGATGGCGGCCACGGAGTTTTTGCTGGCCACCAGCTGTTTCTTGGTGGAGGTGTCGATGCCGAAGTAGCAGGGATACTTGTAGGGCGGCGAAGAGATGCGCATATGCACCTCCCTGGCACCTGCATCCCTGAGCATCTGGACGATCTGCTTGGTGGTTGTCCCCCGGACGATGGAATCGTCCACCAGCACAACACGCTTGCCTTCGATCTCACTGCGGATGCAATTGAATTTGGTGCGTACGCCGATGTCCCGCAAGGTCTGTTCCGGCTGGATGAAGGTCCTGCCGGTGTATTTGTTGCGAATCAATCCGTATCCGAAGGGGATGCCGCTTTCCCGGGAATATCCGAGGGCGGCGTCCATGCCACCATCGGGAACCCCAACCACGACATCGGCTTCCGAGGGGTATTCCTTGGCCAGTTGGACACCGGACTGGATCCTGGTCTTGCTGACCCCGGCCCCATCGATGATGCTGTCGGGACGGGCGAAGTATACATGTTCGAATATGCACAAATGGCTTTTTTCTTTTTTTTCGGGCATTACGGATTCGATGCCGTTCTCCCCGATCAGGACGATCTCCCCGGGTTCCACATCCCGGATGAAGGTGGCGTCCACGGCGTCGAAGGCGCAGGATTCGGAGGCGAGGAAGAATGCGTTCTCCGATCTTCCGATGCATAAGGGCCGGATCCCATAGGGGTCCCGGATGCCGATGAGACGCTTGGGGGTGATCAGCACCAGGGCATAGGATCCCTCGATGTCACAGATGACTTTTTGCAGGGTATCCACGATATCCGTGCTGGTGACCCGGTACCTGGAGATGAGGTTGGCGATGACCTCCGTGTCATTGGTGGACTGGAAGATGCACCCCTGGGCCTCCAGCTCGAGGCGCATGGCCGCCGCATTGACCAGGTTCCCGTTGTGGGCCAGGGCCATGTTTCCGTTCTTGTAGCGCAGGACCATGGGCTGGGCATTGCTGATGTCGCTGCCTCCCGTCGTGGAATAACGGACATGGCCGATGGCGATGTTGCCGGAGAGCTGGCTCAGGATGAGGTTGTTGAAAACCTCCGGAACCAGACCCATGTCCTTGTGACAGATGACTGTGTCACCATTTTTTATGGCGATGCCGGCGCTCTCCTGGCCTCTGTGCTGGAGGGCGTACAAGGCGTAGTACACGGTTTTTGCGGTGGCAGGGCTGACTTCATTGGTGTAGATGCCAAAGACGCCGCAGGCGTCCCTGGGCTTGCTCACTTGATATGTCATTTACTTCTCCTGTATCTCTTCATTGATTTTTTTCTGGAGATTCTCGTTCCTGGACTTCACCTTTTTGGCAAGACCGACTTTATATTCCTTCAAAGACATCTTCAGATGGTCGTATTTCAATGAAAGGATCTGGACGGCATAAACCCCGGCGTTTGTGGCACCGTTCACTGCCATGGTCCCCACGGGGATCCCGGGAGGCATCTGGACGATGGACAACAAGGCGTCCAGGCCATCAAATGAGGATTTGATGGGGATGCCGATCACCGGCAGCGTGGTCAATGCAGCCAATACCCCGGGAAGATGGGCGGCCATCCCGGCGCCTGCGATGATGAGGTCATACCCTTCGGACTCCGCTCCCCTGGCCAGGGCCATTGCCTCATCGGGTGTCCTGTGGGCGGAGCAGACCCTGGCCTCGAAATCCACGGAGAAATCCCTGAGCGTCTGCATGCAGTCCTTGAGCACAGGGTAATCCGAATCGCTTCCCATGACGATCAATACCTTTGGTTGTTCATTTTTCATGTCGTCTCCCTTCAGAAATCATCTTCCACATGACCATTATATCCCACATCGGGCGGATATGCACAAAAGGGACCGCTTCCATAGAAAGTGAAGCGGCCGCCTGAAACAGCCCTCGGCTTCACCCATAGTCGGACATTGTCGGCTGTCCGGTAGAAACATCATGCGCCGTCATTTTTACATGATCTATATGAGTGTAATATCATAGTGAAATACTAACAAAGGGGACCCGGAATGTCAAGACGGAGGGGTGGGGTATAACGATATATTAAGTCATTTAAACTATATTTTGTTTTACATATGCACCCCTGGGTGGTTATGCTATATATATATGGGACCATACTAACGGTTAAAGGAGATTGAAGGGATGTTTATAACGATTGTTGAGGAAGGAAACAAGATCAGTATTCCTGACCACATGGTCAAGGAATTGAAACTGGAGTATCTGGACGAGGTGAGCCTTCGCGTGGAGGACGGGAAGTTGATATTGGAGAAATTCTCGGATACGATCTAATGCTTGCTGGAAATTTCCAATATTGATGGCCATGCAACACATAGCGATATAGTATGTGTTGCATGGTTTTCTGTTTTGTTCACTTGTCTCATAAATAATGTAGAACTACATGATATTTATTTCAGTCACCTAATATTCATTTTCCTTTTTCTCATTTGTTGTCTGGATATAGTTATACAGATTCTCTTCAACTGGGGTTTTCATGTTGAATTTTATATTGACCACTGGTAGTTTTCTGCCATCATCTGTTTCCATATATTCTTCATTATAATTAAAAGG
>JAWOHX010000055.1:0-6035 GCA_046484975.1 Clostridia bacterium | reverse complement strand
CGACCCGGCCGGCCTCAAGGGCATGACCAAGGTGGGAGAGGCCTTCAAGGCCATCGCCGCCAAGGGCAGCCTCTTCATCTCGCGCGGCGACGCCTCCGGCACCGACGTAGCGGAGAAGAACCACTGGAAGGCGGCGGGCATCACCGCCAAGGGCCAGTCGTGGTACCAGGAGACCGGTCAGGGCATGGGCGAGACGCTGAGAGTTGCCTCTGAAAAGGACGGCTACACGCTGACCGACCGCGCCACCTGGCTGGCGACGCAGAAGAGTCTGGGGCTGGGCCTGCTGCTGGAGGGCGACGCGGCGCTGCTCAACATCTACCACGTCATCCCGATCGATCCCAAGAAGAACGACAGGATGAACGGCCCCGGCGGCGAGGCCTTCGCCCAGTACATGGTAGAGCCGGAGACGCAGAAGCTGATCGGCGCCTTCGGCGTCGACACTTATATATGATTCCAGTTCCTTGATCCTGTGGGTGACCTCGAACATGTCGGACAGGGAGATGTCGTAATTGAGGCGGTCGATGACCTCAGAAATCATGCCGGACATATCCACTTCCACGAACCATGGCTTGTTTTTGATTTCTTCAGGGATATAGGAAAGATTGGTGGAATAAATGGTCCGGATGATCCCCTCCTCATAAGCCTGGTCGAAGCTGCGGGTGCCTTCGGTGAAGAAGGCAAAGGTCACGGCCACATACACGTTCTTGGCTTTCTGGGATTTGGCCAGCCTTGCGATGTCCAGGATGGACTCCCCACTGGACAGCATGTCGTCCACAATGAGGATGTCACTGCCTTCCAAACTTCCCCCCAGGTAGCTGTGTTCCAGAATGGGGTTTTTCCCATTCACCAGCTTGGTGTAGTCACGGCGCTTGTAAAAGACGCCGATATTGCATCCCATGGCCTCGGCATAATAGATGGCCCGGTCCATGGCGCCGGTGTCCGGGCTGATCACTGTCATGCCGGTGAACTCCGTCTGCATCCTTTCCTCACTCATGACGATGGCTTTTAGCATGTCGAAGGTGGGATACATGTTCTCGAAGCCGCTGAGGGGAATGGCGTTTTCAATTCTCGGATCATGGGCGTCCACAGTGATGATGTTGTTCACCCCCATGGCCACCAATTCCTGCAACGCCACGGCGCAATCCAGGGATTCCCTGCCCTTGCGCTTGTGCTGGCGGCCTGCATAGAGGAGAGGCATAATGACGTTCACCCTCCTGGCGTTTCCCCCGATGGCGGAGATGGTCCGTTTGATGCTCTGGAAGTGCTCGTCGGGACCCATCCTGTTGGGGGATCCGAACATGTCATAGGTACAGCCGTAATTTCCAACATCCCCCAGGATGTAGATGTCCTTCCCCCTCACCGTCTCGTTCAGGACGACCTTGCCCTCACCGTTGGAAAAGCGCACTTCACTGATGTCGATGATGAATGTCTTTTTCTCACCCCGTCTCATGGCGACGATGTTTTCATCCACCCGTTGCCCGAATCCGTTGCTGCCTTCCAGCCGAATCAGGCCAAGGTCCCCCACCGGTAAACTTCTTGATCCCATAATATTTTCCGTCTCCCTCCTCATGCGGCACTTGCAGCGATTGGTCCGCTCATTCCTTCTCCATCCTTCCGTGTCCTGTCCGGGACACCCATCCCTCCTTGTTCACCTGTCGTTCCCTGGCGATGGCCAGGGAGCCTTCCCCCACAGGCTCCGTGATGGTGGACCCTGCCGCGATGTAGGAGTCCCTCTCCACCGTGACCGGTGCCACAAGGGTTGTGTTGCATCCCACGAAGCAGTTGTCCCCGATGATGGTCCGGTGCTTGCGGATGCCGTCGTAGTTGGCGGTGATGACACCGCAGGCGATGTTCGTGTTGCGTCCGATCCTAGCATCACCGATGTATGCCAGATGGGGGATTTTCGTGCCATGGGCGATGTTTGATTTTTTGATCTCCACAAAATCCCCCACCTTCACCTTGTCCTCCAGCACCGTTTCCGGCCGGATGTAGGAGAAGGGACCGATGCTGCAGCTTTTTCCCACCAGGCTTTCCAGCACCACCGACTGGATGATGGTGGTTAATTCCCCCACGCCTGTGTCCACAATCCTGGTGTTTGGGCCGATGACACATCCCTCCCCGATGATACACTCCCCTTCGATGAAGGTTCCGGGATAGATGACGGTGTCTTTTCCGATGGTTGCATTGGCATCGATATAGGTGTCCTCGATGTTCAGGATCCGCACCTGGTTACGAAGATGGAATATGTTGATCTGCCTTTTGATGGCGCACATGGCATTGTAGAAGGACAGTTCGTCCGTGATTTTCACATAGGCTTTCTTCTTGTGAATGTATTGCAGGATTTCCTCTTCCTCCAGGTAGAAGAGGTCCTCCGGGACCACGTTGGTACTGTCGATGGTGACGCGGATTCCCATGTGCGCCAGCTTTTTTTGCAAGCATGCCATGGGATCGATTCCGTACATGTTCCTGTCCCTGAAAGGCGCAAAGGAATCCACCGGGCTTATCCTGCACTCGTTCTTCATTTTGTTCCACATCCTGAAAGTTCCTTAAAATTCATGTAGGCGCATAAAAAATTGTTCAGGGGATGAAATGAACCGAACACAGCCCTTTCCCCCACACCTTCATTATACAACTTTTCCATGGGTGAAATCATCTGTTTTATCTCGCAAATGTCAAAAAAGACATTCTCATTCCCCATTATCCAGTCCTTCAATGCAAGGACTTCCTCCAGTTTCAGGTTTAACAGATAGGTGTTCCCGCCAAAACCTTTCCCCAGCATTTTCCCCAGCTCCTCCACCCCGGGTACCCGTTGGGAGACCAGGTGGTCCAGGCGGACATCGTTCATCCGGCAGGAAATATACAAATTCCCGGTGTATTCCCCGGCCAGGTCCATAAACTCAGCAAACATGGTCCCGTCAAGAGGAAATCCGTGTAGCGAGGGATACACCCGGATTCCATGGAAGGGGAAATTGTCCCTGGCCCTTTGCATGTCCTTCCTGGGGAAGGGCTCGGCAGGATTGATGCACAAGACCTGCATGTAGGGGGTACCCTTCAGTTCCCGGGACAGATCCAGGTCCCCTTCGAAAGGATGCCGGTAGAATATGGCCTCCAGGGAGGCCACCATTCCCGTGGCAATCCCGTATTTCCCATGGATTTCCGCCAGGTCGGCGACGGTATGGGACCTTGTCTTTTTGAAGGGCCACCGGCCCGACAGACAGTTGTGGTCCGTCATCTTCCCTTCCTTTCAAGAATCTCCAGCGCATTCCGGTAATAGATCCTTTCCCTGGCAGCGTCTCCCAGGCCTGATCCTTCCACCCTGGCCAGGGCTGCATGAGGGGAGGCAGGCATGTCGGTTCCGAAGAGGATCCTGCCTTCTCCCACCATACCCATGGCATATTGCATGTCGTCATTCCCGCAGAGTGTCCCGGAGATGTCTGTCCATACATTGGGCAGGTCGTCAATGCACCGCAGCCCGTGGTAAAGGTCGCCCCCCATGTGGGCCATGATGATCTTCAGCTCCGGATATCGCAGGGCCAGGCTCCTTACATGGACCCCGGTGGTCTCAAAAGGCAGTTGCCCCGTGGCTTTTTTGAAGGCATGTATCAAGAGGGGAAGCCCTTCACGGATGCAGGCCTCCGCCAGGGGGTTGACCCGTGGGTCGTCGCACAGGCATGAGACCCAGATCTTCACCCCTTCCATTCCCTGCCGGAAAATCCCCTGTTTGAAAACCTCCAGGCAATCAGGATGCACCGGATCCACCGTCACAAAACCCCGGATGAGACCAGGGTTCTCTTCCATGAACCCGTGGGTGATTGCATTGTATGCGGCGATGTCCTTCGGTGAGGGGTTATAAACCCCCAGGGTGGATATATAGACTCTGTCGAAGCCATGCCTTGAACATGCAGAAAGAACGCTCCTCCTGTCTTCCAGGTAGGTGGCGAACCATGTGTGGGCATGGATATCAATGATCATAAATCCCCAATCAAGCAAAAGGCAGTGGTTTTGAATGACAGCGAATATCCCGCCTATGATAAGCAAACGGATCTATTCCTGTTCCTGTTCCTGTTCCTGACTCTGGCTATTGTCCTGGTCCTGGTGTGCCTGCTCCTCATCTTCGATTTCATTGTACCGGTTGATGATCATCTGCTCAAGCTCAGTCCTGGTTTCTGAATTGATTGGATGTGCAATATCCTTGAATTGTCCATCCGGCGTCTTTCTGCTTGGCATCGCAATGAACAAGCCTTTCTGACTCTCGATGACCTTGATGTCATGCACAGCGAAACAGTCGTCGATGGTGATTGATACAACCGCCTTCATCTTTCCGCCAGTTGATATTTTTCTGATGCGCACGTCCGTTACGTTCATTTACAACCCACCTTCCGTTTTGCAATCGAATTGATTATAACCGGATATTCTCTGTTTATTGCATTTTCCTTGTCCATTCAATAAACATTTCATTGAACTTGCGCTTCTTTGTAGTATTATATTATCATGAATACTCGTATTTTTAAAGAAGAAATTACAGCCGTCCATTTCATCGGCATCAACGGCATCAGCATGTCGGGGCTTGCCGAAATCCTCATGGGGCAGGGATACAAGGTTTCGGGTTCCGACTTCGAATCCTCCAATCGCACCGAAAAACTCCAGGCCCTGGGAGCGGACATCTACATGGGCCACGACCGGGACCGGATGGGCTCCCCCGACCTGGTTGTATACACCGCAGCCATCCATCCGGACAACTGCGAATACCAAAAGGCGGCAGAAAGCGGCATCCCCCTGATGGACAGGGCGGTGCTCCTGGGCATGATCATGAAGGGGTACCCATTTTCAGTCGGGGTCTCGGGAGCCCACGGGAAGACCACCACCACCGCCATGGCTGGCCATCTCCTCCAACAATGCGGCTTCGACCCCACCATACACCTCGGAGGAGAGGCGGATTTCATCAATGGCACCGTGAAGGTGGGAAGTACCGAATATTTCGTAACGGAAGCCTGCGAATACAACGATACCTTCCTGAAGCTTTCCCCTTTCGTAGGTATCATCCTGAATATCGACTACGACCATGTGGACTGGTTCAAGGACCTGGAGGCCATGGAGCAGGCTTTTTTGAAATTTGCCAGGCTGATTCCCCAGGAAGGCTGTCTGGTGGCCTGTTATGATGATGTGAACACACGGAACATCTATGAGAGGGCGGAATGCAACCGTTTGTATTACGGCCTGGAGAACAGGTTCCTGGACTATTCGGCCATTGACATCCTTTATGACGGGGAAGGCTACGGTGCTTTTGACCTGTACATGAAGGGCTCCCTCATCAGGCGGGTGAGGCTCGGCCTTCGGGGGAGGGTCAACGTCCTCAATGCACTGGCTGCGGCCGCCGCCTGCCATTTTTTGGGAGGGGACCCGGCAAGAATTGCGGATGCCATGGAAACCATGCATGGGGCGAAAAGGAGGTTTGACATCCGGGGAAAGGCCAACGACATCCTCATCGTGTCCGACTACGCCCATCACCCCACTGAGATCGACATCACCCTGGAGACCGCGAGCAACATGGACCATCGGGAGATCTGGGCGGTTTTCGAACCGCATACCTTCACCCGGATCAAAGTGCTTTTTGAGGAATTCTCCACCTGCTTCTCCCATGCCAACCACGTGATCATGGCTGACGTCTACAACGACCGGGAGGAGATCCCAAAGGACATGAACAGCGAGATTCTGGCAAATAACATCGCCAAACACCATCCTGACGCCATTTACCTGCCCTCTTACGAGGCAATCACGGACCATCTTGTCCGTCATGCCAGGCCCGGGGATATCATCATGATCCTGGGTTCCAAGAACATCGTGGAGATCTCCGATATCCTTTATGAAAGGCTGACCCGGGAATAGGGTCCAGGCCTTCGGAAAAATTGGAGTTAGCCGAGATAATACCTGGTTTAAACCCTGTGCTCATGTCGTTGGGACATTGGAGCATTATTATCTAAAAGGGAGTACCATATTATGAGGAAGATTTTATCTGTTATGATTTTATTTGCCAT
>JAWOHX010000026.1:0-4174 GCA_046484975.1 Clostridia bacterium | reverse complement strand
ATGTGCCTTTGCTTGGTCCCCCCGGGCTTGCGGCGGCTCGTTATCCCCGATAGCGCATGCGGGTGCCATGCAGCAGCGACAGGGTGATCTCCTCGGCACTCAGCTCCCGGGGGAACAGGGTGCCGGAGACCTTGGCGGCATTGATACTGGCGCCATCAAGCCGGGTTTCGGAAAAACCGGGAATCTCTGCCGGATGTTCTGTGTCATGGACCATACATGCAAAACCTGTAGCGCTCCTTGCTGTCTTCCACACAAGGTTGTCTCGTTTCAACTGCAGTCTCCAATGCCGGGCGTCCCGGACTGCACCGCATTGGTGCCCGGCATACTTCCCTGCAAGGAGTTCCTTGCACGTTTCATCAGGCATGGAGATGTCCGCCTGTATGTCCTGGGGATAGTATTTCCTGACGGCCTTCTCTTCCACAAGATATCTGCCCTGCCTGCCTGCAAGGTCCCAGCCGTAATTTCTGTACCTGTGCCTGTTGCCGCTGAGCCAGGAGAGGTCATATCCATTCTCCTTCACGTGCTGGACGGCGAAATCAAGCATATGGGACATGACACCCTGGTTTCGGTATTCCTTCACGGTGAACACGGAACCGATCCCGGCAACGGACAAATGAATGACATGCCCTCCCACAACAGCCTGGAAAGTCAGGGGGAATAGTCCGAGTCCACCCAGGATCTTCCCATTCTCCTTGAGCAGTTTGTTCCTGGAGATCCGTTCAAAGTCATTTTCATCCGGGTCAGGGTACAGGTGTCCTTCGTGACGGAGGAACCAGCCATTCTCCATCCCGTATGATGCATCCAGCAACCGCAGCAGTTCGGGATACTCCCCGGGGGTGCAGGCCTCCACATGTGTTTCTTTCCATGTTCTCATTTCTTTTCTTCCTTTTTCAATCCCCTCCGGACGATCATTCCCGTGGATTTCTCCATGCCGAACCTGTCGTAGAACCCCTGCATGTACGCGTCGCAGGTCAGGTCGATGCACCCCACCTCATCCAGCAGGCCCATCATGACTTTCACCAGATGGCTTCCGATGCCCCTTTTCCGATATTCAGGAAGGACCTCCAGCATGGGGATGAAGGCAAACCGGACGCCATCACCCAGGGCATTGATGAAGCCGACGACCCTGTTCTTCTCCGTGTCAAAGGCCAGCACCACATGCCGGCTGTTCTTCAGCGCCTTCAGGTGCTCTTCCCCCGTCAAGGGGTTCTCCCAGCCAGCACAGAAGCCTTCCAGTTGACCGGGCAGGATCTCTGAGCAGCCGATTCGATATTCAATCATGTCATCATTCCCCCTTTGAACTACAGTATCTTCTTCAGGAAAAATTGTTTGATGCCTTCGGGATAATCCTCCAGCACTGCAAACGTCTCATACCCGCATTTTCCATAGAACCCCGGGGACTGGTAGCTGAAGGTGCATGTCTGCATGAACAGGCAGCCAAGTTCCACCGCCTGCCTCTCGGCCTCCTCCAGAAGCATCCTCCCGTATCCACGACCCCTGAAGGATTCATCGATCCAGAGGACATCTATGTTTGCGCAGTGGTTGAATGTATCGCACAGGATGGCTCCGACGGTCCGTTGGTCACTGGTCTTCAGGAACAGGTTGATGTCGATGCCCGGCTTCATGAGGGTTCCCCGGGTCGCCATCACATTGTGGCCGTACAGTCCCCTGCAGACCTGCTCACGGTCCTCTTCCCCCTCCCTGGATGTCATGTATGCATCCGGGTCCAGTTGTTTCTCGAAGAGGGTGCCCCCTGCCGCATGGTCCCTTTCCCCAAGCCTGCGGGCCAGATCCTTCCGGAGGGCGTCCGTGTCCCAGTAAAACACATCGACGCAGAGCTCTTTTTCCTTGACCTTCATGGTGGTCTCTTTCCTGGCGATACCGCCGATGTGCCTGTAGAACGCATTGGAAGGCACCCCCCTCCAATTGTAGACCACAAGCTCACGGAATCCATACTGATGGAACTCATCTGCCACGGCCTTCATGAGCTTCAGGCCCAATCCCCTTCCACGGTACTCCTTGTTCACGAACAGGTCATTGACCTCCACCCCGCAGCTGCTGTCCTCTGTCTCAGCGATGCTTGCCATCAAATACCCGGCAAGAGCGTTCCCGTCAAAGGCGCCGTAGCTCCGGCGGATGTCAACGGTCCTCTCATGTAGCCAGGAGAGCATGGATTCCCCTTCCTTCCCAGGGTCCAGGACATCCGGGGGGACAACCCCTGCATAATCCGTGTTCCAGCATTCCGCCTTCAGTGCCGATGCCATCCCTGTCTCCTGGTCCGTGAGGCTCCGAATCATCATGATGTCCACTCCTTTTTCCAGGATGTTGCCTTGATATGTTTCATTCTACAATATTTCGACGAAAAATACCTGTTTGTGTCAGATATAAATTGAAAAAACCTCGTTCTGATGGTACAATGATAGCCTATTGAATTTCTCCCCCGTGGGGTGTGTCCCATCAGGATGGATGCGAAAAACCGGATAGAAAGGAAACCTGCATATGGCAAGGAAGAACAAGGCGATACTTTTAAGCGAACATGGCGTCAATATGATCGTGAACATTTTTCCCAGCAAGCGTCCGGAGTTCAAGAGCTTCTCATGGAAGGACATCCGCGAGATCACCATCAGAGATGATTTCACCAGCGGGCTCTTTAAAAAATCCACCGAGGTGATTGAAATACTCACCGAGAACCCGGAGACCCCGACCTATTTCAATCCCGTCATATTCTACAAAACCAATGAGTCCAATCATTTCGACGAGATGGTCTCTGAATTACAAAAATTTGCCCTGGAGAAGAACAAGAAGTTTGATGACCAGAGGAAGGCGAAATAGCCCCTTTGTGAATCCGGGCCGGAAGCCAATCCCCAGTAATAAAAAAGGCATATGCGATTGCATCTGCCTTTTTTTGTTTTTCATCCGACCTTGCTCCCTAAGTGACATAAGGTGCGGGTCAGAGTCAACTTCCTACGGTTTCCTCAATCCCAGGGTGATGTTGCGAGCTTTTGCCATCTCCTGCAGTTTCGAACGGAGCAACAAGGCTTTCCCCCTGGTGTCCAGGCCAGCCGAAGATGCTGTTGCCTGGTCAAGGACCTCCCTCAGCTCATCGATGCCAAAAACAGATGCCGCGATGCAATACATGCTCTTTGAGCGGCCTTCGTTGAACTGCTCCAGCATTTCCCGAAGCATTTCCTCCCGGGCAACCTGCATCTTCTCGAAGGCCTCGACGCCATTTTCCGTGACGAAGCGGATGTCATCCTCCAGGGTCTGGTAGCTTTTGAATGAGTCCATTTGCTTGCCGGCATCCCTGTGCATTTTCCATTTGTCACAGGTTTCGTTTTCCTGGCAGTCCCAGCAGAATTCAATGCCCTTCCTCCGGATTGCGCATGTGATGAACGAACAGCCTGCACCCATCCTGGACTCGGTCTTGCACCCGGTGCAACGACTTTTCCCCTCTGAGGCATAACGGGGGCAGAGCCTGCAGGACAACCCGCACACGCCGATTGCCGGATACTTCACATTCATGTCCATCACTCCCCTTTCCTTCCTTGTTGACGGTGGAAAATCCTCCTCATGTCCGGAAAAAGAGGATGTCCCCCGGCGTGCCGTCGTCATATTCCGTACCAGGGTATGCTTTCTCCAGCCGGTAGTCCCCCTTCGTGAAATCATTGACCACATTCACCCAGAACAACCCGGACCCGGTGTTTCCCGGATGGTATTTCACCTGCCACCTGCCCCGGAACATCCCGAACACCTGCATCGCCGCATGCCTTCCGATCCCGCTACGGCGGTATTTGTACATGATGAAGAACTCGGACATGGAATAGTCCGTCTCCTCCTTTGTCTCGGTGAACCTGTTCACCATGACAAACCCCGCCAGGTTGCCGCCAGCCTTCACAAAGAAGGCATGCCTGGAGGGTTCCGTCCAGTAATGGTCCAGATAGTCGTACCCGTAGAGACCATATTGATTGACATCCCGGCCGTCGTACTGGGAAAACTCATAATCATACTTCTCCAGAAGATTCCGTAGGATTTCCTTGTCCTTTTTGTCGACGGGAACCATCGTTATTTCCATGTCCTCCCCCTTGTCCTGTCTTCCCATGTCATTTACCTGCGGGAATCACATCTGCAAAACGGGCATTTCGGGTAATCCATGTCATGCATCCTCCCGCACCGT
>JAWOHX010000106.1:0-6860 GCA_046484975.1 Clostridia bacterium | reverse complement strand
TCAGACGAGCGCCCATCAAAGACTGAGAACTATGCAAAAAAAGGCTTTCCTCCAACGGGGAAAGCCTTTTTCATGTCTTATGAATCCCTTCTTGTGTCCTTCTGCAGGAATGATCGGATAGAAAGCAAAAAAACAGGAATGTGTCCCGTCGGTCCGCACCTCTGGCTACTCCTTTATTCCGTGGTCAGGATGTATTGGTTCAGGATGGTTTCAAGAAACTCCTGCCGGCCGGAGGAATTGGCTGTGACACCATGCTTCATGGCATATGCCTCCAGCTCCCGGAATCCGGCTTTCCCCTCCATGATCTCTTTCCCGATGCCTTCCCGGTAACTGTCGTAACGTTTCTTTTTCATGTCCTCAAACACCCTGTCATCCAGCAGTTTTGCCGCCACCTTGAGTCCTTTTGCAAAGGCGTCCATTCCTGCAATGTAGCCATGGAACAGGTCAATGTCTTCATAGGAGCCCCTTCTGACCCGGGCGTCGAAATTCAACCCTCCCGATCCCAAACCTCCCGCCAGCAGGATTTCATACATGGCAAGGGTTGTGTCATATAGGTTGGTGGGAAACTGGTCGGTGTCCCATCCCAGGAGAAGGTCCCCCTGGTTGGCGTCCACGCTTCCCAGGACCCCGTTGATACGGGCCTGATTGAGCTCATGCTGAAACGTGTGCATGGCGAGGGTGGAATGGTTTGCTTCCACATTCATCATGAATCTGTCCATCAGGCCATATTTCCTGAGAAAGGACAAAACGGTTGCCACATCAGTATCATACTGATGCTTGGTGGGTTCTTTGGGCTTTGGTTCAATCAAAAGCTGCCCTTGGAACCCTATCTCTTCGGCATAGTCAGAAGCCATCCGCAGCAGTCTTGCCAAATTTTCAAGTTCCAGGGAGGTATCCGTGTTGAGCAGTGTCTCATATCCTTCCCTTCCCCCCCAGAAGACGTAATTCTCCCCACCCAGTTCCATGGTGATTTCCATTGCCTTTTTGATTTGTGCAGCAGCATAGGCAAAGACCGTCGCATTACAGGACGTCCCGGCGCCATGCATGAAACGGGGATGGCTGAAGGCATTGGTGGTCCCCCACAGGCATCCGATGCCGGTACGCTCCATTTCTTCCTTGATCAGTATAACAATTTCGTCAAGTCTGGCATTGGTCTCTGCCAGGTCTTTGCCCTCCGGGGCGATGTCCCGGTCATGGAAACAGAAAAACGGAATCCTGCATTTTTCCATGAATTCAAAAGCGGCATGGACCCTGTTCCTTGCTTTGTCCATTGGATTGTATTCCCGGTCCCAGTCTCTTTCCATGGTTGCCGAACCGAAGGGATCCGTTCCCATATAGGTGAACGTGTGCCACCATGTCATGGAAAACCTAAGATGCTCCTCCATGGATTTTCCCAGGATGATTTTCTCCGGGTCATATTGTTTGAAAGACAATGGGTTGGAGCTTTTTGCCCCCTCATATTCTATTCTTTTGACGTTCTTGAAGTATTCCATGCTTCTCCTCCTGTCTGCATTCCAATTATATCATCGTCCGATGCCCAACGGCAGCACATACAAGTAGATGGACAAAAAATGACAGATGCTTCCCCCGAGGACAAAAAGATGAAAAACCGCATGGTTCAGGGGCATTCTCCGGATGCCAAAAAATATGGCTCCCAATGTGTAGGAGATGCCTCCTGCAAACAACAGAACCATCCCGGGCAGAGGCAATGACTCTGCCAACTGTCTGTAGACAAAGATGGCAATCCATCCCATGAATACATAAGCCAATGTGGAGAGGATTTTCATTTTCTCTACAAAAAAGGATTTGAACAGGATCCCGAGGATGGCCAGTCCCCAGACAATCCCCAACAGGGCCCATCCCGTCCTGCCTTCCAGCACGAGCAGGGCATACGGGGTGTAGCTCCCGGCAATCAGCACATAAATAGCCGAGTGGTCAATGATCTGAAATGTTTCCTTTGCCTTTGGTTTCTTGCAGGAATGATACAGGGAGGAAGCCATATACAGCGTGACCAGGGAAATGCCAAAAACAACGGACCCCGCCAAGCTCTTATATCCTCCGTTAAGAAGTGAGAAAGACACCAGGAAAATGAGCGCCACAATGGAAAGAACCACACCAATCCCATGGGTCAGCACGTTCAATCTTTCTTCCAGGATTCTTTGTTTTTCTTCCGAACCCAATGGATCCTCCTTGTCGTCAGTATGGTTCATCGGGCAACCACATGCCCGGTGTATGTCTTCAATGCAGAGGCGATTGCATGGTCGTCCCGGATTTGCTCCCGGCTTGCCCAGATCCAGTCCCTGGGGCCATACTGCTCCTTCACCAGGATATGGTAGGCAGTCATGTGCCATTCCAAATGAGTGAAGACATGTCTGGCCCCGTCAAGGGGCAATATCCCCTGAATCTCCGTTCCTTGTTCCCGGAGCATATCCCGGCACTCCCGGACCGACAAACATCCCTCAAGAACAGGGAATTCCCAAAGGCCCGGAAGCAAACCGCCGACTGGTCTCTGACGCAATGCGAACTTCCCCTCGCATTCGATGATCAGGACCGTTTTTTTTTGGATGATACGTTTTTTCTTTGCGGGTTTTACCGGATAACTTTGCATATTTCCCTGGTGAAAGGCCTCACATAGGGAAGAAACAGGACAGATGCTGCACCTTGGGGCTCCACTGGGAAGACAGACGGTCGCCCCCAGCTCCATCAACGCCTGGTTATAGTCTCCGGTCCGTGTGTCCGGAAGGCTTAAGGCCACCAGCCTCCCTATATCCTTTCTTGTACCGGCATCGGTAATGTCACGGACATCTGCGGTCAACCGGGAAAACACCCGGAGGACATTCCCGTCCACCGCAGTGGTTTTCTGCCCGCAGGCAATGGACGCGATGGCGCCTGCGGTATATGGCCCGATCCCCGGAAGGCGGATCCAGTCTTCATAGCGGACAGGCAGTTCCCCCTCATGTTCCTCCATGATCCGCATGGCTGCCTTCTTCAGGTTTTCCGCCCTGCTGTAATACCCCAGTCCCTCCCAGAGCTTCAGGAGTTTTTCCAGGGGAATCTCCGCCAGGTCCCTCAATGTGGGGACATGGCTCATGAAATTCTCATAATATGGCATGACTGCATCCACCCGGGTTTGCTGGAGCATGATCTCAGATACCCACACCCGATAGGGGGTGGGGTCATCTCTCCATGGCAACACCCTGGCTGTTTGGTCATACCAGGCCAACAGGATATCAGGCAGTCTTTTTCTTGTCTCAGTATTCATCTGTACCATTGTACCAGAAAGTCATGCCTGATTTGAACAGGTTTTCCCGGAAAGGCAGGAATCCGGGGTCTGGGTTTCTATGATAGAATATATGAAGAAGATTGTGCGAAGGGATGAAATGGGATGAAGGGCTGGAAATGCTTCATGAGGGATGGTCTATCCAAAGGATTGGATGAACAAGGCCTCAGGACACTCGCAAGGGAAAATCCGATGCTTTATGGGGTATATCACCGGTCCGTCCATGTGGATTCCGGCACTTGCTATTTCATTGCCAGGGAACAAAGCGGGAAAATTCTGATAGCCTTCGGGGAAAGCTCCGGATACCGTCTGCTTCATGGGCAGGAAGCCGTTATTCATGGGGAAAAAGCCAGGATCTGCGACATGGACCCCACCAATGCAGCAGTCATCAGGGAACTGTTTCCTTTCACCAGGCCTTCCAGCCATCAGGGCAGAAATATCACCATCGGGCTTGGGGACAGATTGGGGCTAGCCTCTCCCGGACACATCAACTCGGTGAGGAATTTGCCCATATTCCCTGTCCTGGCCCAGCAATCCATCCGGGAACTCCATTTGACGGGACGAACATATGATGATGTATTATCCGCCGCTTCCTGGGCTGTGTTCCAGGAGGATTACACTTCTGGTTACGGTGCAGACGGGGATCACCTGAAAAGCAGGGAGGAAATACGCATGGCGCTGGACGCAGGTTTCACGATGATTACCCTGGACTGTTCAGAGCATATCGACAATACGGCTTTAGCCCTTCCACCGGAGAAGGCAAAGCAAGCTTACCTGCGGCTGGACCCGGAAGAAAGGCGTCGTCTTGAACATTCCTACCTGGGGCGGATTTTCCGGGTTTCCGAACAAACAGAAATCTCCTATGACCCTGCAACTTTCCACAGGCTGGCTGTCACCTATCACCATGCCGTGGAGCACGCCATCAGTCTGTTCAAGGATATGATTGAGGCTAGAAGGGCGCTTGTTGATTTTGAGTTGTCCATCGACGAGACCCTTGTCCCCACCTCACCCGAAGCCCATTGGTTCGTGGCCTCAGAGCTTATGGCCGGAGGCGTTACCCTCACAAGCCTCGCACCCCGGTTCTGCGGTCAGTTCCAGAAAGGCATCGATTACAGGGGGGACCGGGATCAGTTTGAAAAGGAGTTCTCCACGCACTCGGAAATTGCACAGCATTTCGGGTACAAGTTGAGCATCCATTCCGGCAGCGACAAATTCAGCGTATTTCCTGTCATCGGGAAAACAACCGGGGGAAGATATCACTTAAAGACCGCCGGCACCAACTGGCTTGAGGCCGTGCGGGTCATCGCCATGAAAAATCCATCCCTGTATCGGCAGATGCATGCTTTCTCCCTGTCCCGCCTGGAGCAAGCAAAGAAACATTATCAGGTCACTGCCGATGTTACAAGGATTCCCGATATCGGCAGGATGCATGACAATGACCTGCCCGGTCTCATGGATATGGAGGATTCCCGGCAGCTGATGCACATCACCTACGGTCTTTTGTTGTCGGAAGAGGATCAAAGCGGCCTGCCTGTATTCAGGGACACCATTTACAAGACTCTGCACGAATATGAAAAAGAATATGGGGACGCCTTAAAAAAACACATCGGGAAACATCTCGATGCGCTGGGTGTGAGGCCTGTTTTCTGAGAGACTATTCCTGGTATGTCCAACCGGCATCTTCATGGTAGACCATCAGTCTGCTCATTCCCCCGTCGATGACGATGCTTTGCCCGGTGATGAAGCCGCAGTCCCCGCTGCACAGGAACATGGCCATCTTCGCAATGTCTTCCGGCGTCCCGATCCGTTTGACCGGATGCTGTCTTTTGTCCGAGAGGCCGGATGGTTGGTTTGTTGTATCAATCCATCCTGGAGCAATGGCGTTCACCCGTACCCGGCCGGCCAGGCTCACCGCCATGGCATGGGTCAGGGCAGAGATGGCTCCTTTTGCCGCAGAATAGCTTTCCGTGTCCGCCTGGGACATAAACGCCCTGGTGGAGGAAATGTTCAAAACTGAGCCCCCCTCATTGAAATACGGCAAAAAAAGCATGGTGAGCATATATGGGGCCACTGCCCCTGTCTTCAGCACATACAGAAAATCCTCATATCCGCATCCCGATAGGATCCCTTTTCTGGAAACGCAGGCATTGTTCACCAGTACGTCGATTGTTCCATAACGCTCCACCACCAGGGTTTTGAAGGCTTCCAGGGTTTTCTCCTCCGTGATGTCCCCCTGATAAAACAAGTCGCAATCCGGCGCTTTGTTTTCTTTGTCAATCACAGACACCCTGGCGCCTGCTGAACCGAAACTCTCCGCCATGCATCTGCCAATGCCGTTGGCTCCACCTGTGATGATGACGGTTTTGCCGCTGTAATCCATATTATGACCCTTTTCCACTCTTCATGACATTCCTATATGCCCGTCCTGTCCAGCTCTTCCAGGCCATACTGCCTGATGATCCTCATCAACTTGGTTGGATACAGGGGGTCTGTGGCATAGCCCGACCGCTTAATGGCCCATGCACCAAGGGTACTGCTGTACATGACATCCCGGAAAGGTTGGTACCGGGATGCATTCAGCAACAGGCTCTTGTGGTCATCCCAGCTTTCCTGCACGTTCCAGTAGGCCCTAAACTCATCATCTATATGGTAAGTGATGCCGTTGTACACTTCCCATGTGTTGGAAATCACGGAACCATTTGTGCCCTTGCCTTTGATCCCGAACAGATTGTAGGAAAGCTGCCCGCTGTATTTGTCAACAGGCACGCCTTGTCCCCAGCCTGTCTCCAATATGGCCTGGGCTGTCTGCAAGGCCGCGGACATCCCTGTCTGCTCCCAGGAAGTTTTTGCCATGCCAGCTGCGAAGTCCAGATACAGGTCTTTTTGAATGATGGCCTGAGGTCCGTAGATTTTGCCGAGATAAACGGTGAAGGCAATGCTTCCGCTGGATATCTTCCTTCCCTGGTAGGTCCCTTCCGCCATGATGGAAACCTTACCCGCATCCCCTTGTTGCGGAGTGTAGGTATAGGTGTCGGTCATGCCCAGATTTGATGCCAGGGTCCTTTTTGCTCCTGTGGCCGAGTTTGTGAGGATATAGCTGACACTGTCCATAGACACATTCCCGCTCACCGTGAGCTTTGGCTGTCCAGTGACCACCTGGTTTGGTCCTACTCCCTGCAGTATAAGCTTCGGGCTCCCGTCCACTGTGACCTTCACCGGGCTGCTTTGGTACATGGCGCCATATGTATTGATCACCCTGACAAACAATTCTTTTTCGCCGGACTGCTCCGGCCCTGGGAACCATTCATAGTTGCCCCATGGTTGCTTGGATAGGACGGTTTCGTTTCCCGATGGAACGTCCCTCATGATGTATGTTGTCTCATTGACATCAAAGTTTCTGGAAGCAATCAGCGACACCTTCCTGGATACTGTCATTCCGGGGGAAACTCCTGCCAGGGCCAGTTTTCTATCCATTGTCACTGTGACATTCAATGGAGGGCTTTCATAGGCTTGCCCGCTCACATCATATGCTGTCACCTTCATGGTACAAGCCCCGTTCTGTTCCATCACAGGAGTCCAT
>JAWOHX010000096.1:0-3796 GCA_046484975.1 Clostridia bacterium | reverse complement strand
ATCCCGGGGACCGGAGAAGGCTGACCCGGAGTTCCCCGTCCTTTGCGTCACTTCCGTAGGTGCAGGTATTGATCAGGGACAGGGCATGGGTCCCGTCGCTGAGCAGGTTCCATTTCTGGCTCACCATCTCCTCCCCGTTTGTCAGCAGTTCCTCCGAGCCATAGGCTGTCTGTCCGAAGAACTTCGCATTCTCAAGGCATGTGGGCAGGGAAAGCTTCAGCATCCGCATTTTCTCGTTCCAGAACACCCTGGTCCCGACCTCCACCTCCGTGCCTTTTTTCGGCAGGAAATATCGCTGGCAGATCCGTGAGGTATCATAGGCAAGGACACTTTCCACCACCGTCCTCACCGGTCCATCCTCGATGACCCGGACGCTGGGGATGAAGCCTTCCCTGATGCCGGAAAACCTGCTGCCTTTTTCCTCATCCATGAGGCAAAAAACCCCTTCCTGGTTCCGAAATCCCCTTTCCTTGTGGGACCAGGAATTCTCATCGTCCATCATCACCAGCGGGGCAAATGCATTTTCCCGGAGATAATCGACGCCATTGACCCTGTATTTGTCCATCAGCCCGGTAAGGGTGTTGATTATAACCTCCAGCTCGGCGGTCTGAAACACCAGGTGGTGGCCTTCCTGGCGCATGCTGGCATCGGGTTTTTCCCGGACCATGCGGATGCTGACATCGAAGCGGTTGATGCTTCCGGGTTCCAGCCGGGCATAAAATACACTTTTCTTGCGCCAGTCCACATTGAAGTTGGATGCCTCATGCTCCACCTGGCAGGGCAGTTCCTCTCCGTCCTTGCTCACCACGGGATATGCGAAAATTTCCCGGTTCTTGTTCTGGTCGGGCAGCTGGAACTCGCATGCGAGGATTTTCTCCACGGGATAGGGATGGGGATTGTATGCGAAAACGGGGATGATTCCCTCCTCCGCCTTCTCCTGGCCCTGGCACAGGGCGAAAAAGGCCTTTGCCTTTAGTCTTCTCATCTCTTCCAGCCCATGTCCGGCAAGGGCCAGGCTGTACTCCTCCACCTCGGGGATGGAAGACCCGGGAAGGATGTCGTGGAACTGGAGGGTCAGCAAATCCTGCAGGGCTTTTTTCACCTGCTTTCCGGGATAGGGGAAATATCCTTCCAGGCTGGCATGGGCCAGCATTTTCTCTGTCATGAACAACTCATTTTCCAGTTTCCGGTGGAGCTGCTTGATGCGGATCTGAGTGGTGTAGCAGCCAATGTAACGGGGATTGAGAATGCCGGCATATTCTGGCAGCTTTCTTTTGGAAGCGGCAAGCTCCTGGAAATATGCCTCGGGGGAAGAGTGAAGGAGGCTTGCATTCTCCTGCTTTGCAGCCAGTTCATTGATTTTCAGGAAGTCCACCTTCGAGGGGCCTCCCCCGTGGTTGCCGATTCCCCATAGGACCAGGCCGGGATGGGTGGATGGGTTGTCCCTCATCCAGCCTTTTATTTTCTCGTCCGCCTCGCCACGGTGGGATTCATAGGAGTTGTAGGCCCGGTGGCACATCAGCGAGTTGCCCTGATACCCCACCCACCGGAAGTCCTCTCCGGGCAATTCCAGCATGTCGGGTTCGGGACGGCAGAAGACCATGCCCTCATAGCCTGCCCCCTTGCAGATTTCCACCAGCCCCCGGGTGTGCCCGAAGGCGTCGAAATTGATGACCACGCGGGGTTCCACCCCGAATTTCTCCAGGAAATATGTCGTCCCCGCCAGGATCTGGCGGACGAAGGATTCCCCGGAAGGCATGTTGCAGTCAGGCTGGAGAAACCATCCCCCCATGATGTACCACTTCCCTTCCCCCACCAGCTTCTGGATCCTGTGGAAGAGGTCGGGGTCGTGTTCCTCGATCCATTGATAAAGGATGGCCTCGTTGTGGTTGAAGACAAAACCCGGGAATTCCTCGCAGAAATCCGCGGCGGTGCGGAAGGTGGAAAGGGTCTCTGCGATGCCTTCCTCGATCTCCCAGAGCCATACGGGATCCAGGTGGGCGTTGCATATGAGGTGGATGTTCTGCATGTCATTTTCCGCCTTTTCTTTGTGATGAGAATATATTACCATATCCGCCGGAAGGGTTGTAGCCGAACTTCATTGATTTTCCTCTGCAGTTTCAGTATAATAATTCTATTCAGCAACCAGGAGATGCCTATGAAATATTTGTTCATCATCAACCCCGTGGCCGGCAAGGGCATGGCCAGCTCCTTTCTCCCCGAGATCCATAACTATTTCAAGAACAGGAACCAGGACAAATATTTCGTGGAAATCACCGGGTATCCCGGACATGCCACCCTGCTGGCGGCCAACTATTCCCGGGAGGATGATTTCAGGATCATCGCCTTTGGCGGGGACGGCACCCTCAACGAGGTGCTCAACGGCATGGCAGGATCAGGCAGTTCCCTTGGGATCATCCCCACGGGTTCGGGCAATGATTTCATCAAGTCCATGGTCCCTGACCGGAACTACAAGGACATCCTGAGAAGGACCATCGAAGGGGAGGAAATCCTCATCGACTGCGGCAAGGCACAGGACAAATATTTCATCAACATCATGTCCGTGGGCATCGATTCAGAGATTGCCAATTACGCCACCATCATCAACCATCGGATCCATCTCGCCGGCAAGGCTTCCTACCTGCTGGGCCTGCTGGTGGCCATCTTCAAAAAGAAGCTCAGCTTCCCGCTGAAAATAACACTGGACGGGGAACGGACGGTGGAGCAGAATTTCCTGCTCGTTGCCATCACCAACGGAAAGTTTTACGGCGGAGGATTCATTCCCGTCCCCTACACGGATTTCCGTGACGGGGTCTTCGACCTGTGCATGGTGGAGGAGAAGGGCGTGCCCTTCATCCTCAAGGTATTGCCCCGTTACATGAAAGGCACCCACTTGAAAGTCAAGGGGGTGACCTTTGAAAAAGCCCTCCACATCATCATCGAGAGTCCCAGGGAAATCCGGATCAACCTTGATGGGGAGGTGTTCTTCGACACCAGGGTGGACATCCGGGTGCTGCCGGGCCATTTGAAATTCCTTCGTCCCTCAGGACTGACATAAGCTTAGTCCGTGTCATTGTCGTATGAATTGGAATAATTGTACTCCGGGACGATGTCCCGGATTTTTTCTTTGATTTCATGCTCTTCCTGAAGGTGGTTAAGTTCCTCCAGCCTGGTTTTCAGCTCCTCAAAATCCACGTTGCTGCTTCCTGCCACAAAAAGCTTCGGATGGGGGGTCATCCTGACCTCCCCATCCAGGAGAAGCTCCTCATACAGCTTTTCCCCGGGCCGTAAACCCGTAATTTCAATCTGGATGTCCCGGTGGGGTTCCATGCCTATCATCCGTATCAGACTCTCCGCCAGGTCGTAGATCCTGACGGGCTTGCCCATGTCCAGGATGAAGATTTCGCCTCCTGCGGCCATGATCCCGGCCTGGATCACCAGTGTGGCTGCCTCGCTGATGGTCATGAAGAAACGGGTGACTTCCCGATGGGTGACGGTGAGAGGTCCCCCTTTTTCAATTTGCTTCAGAAACAAGGGAATCACACTCCCGTTGCTTCCCAACACATTGCCAAAACGCACCGCCACGAATTCAGTTGCGGATTGATGATTGTAAGCCTGTATGATGAGTTCGGAAATCCGTTTTGTGGCTCCCATGATGTTGGTGGGCTTGACGGCCTTGTCGGTGGACACGAGAACGAACCGGGACACCTGGTATTTGTCCGAGGCTTCCACAATGTTCAGGGTGCCAAACACATTGTTCTTGACGGCTTCCCCGGGGTGTCTCTCCATGAGGGGG
>JAWOHX010000086.1:0-11908 GCA_046484975.1 Clostridia bacterium | reverse complement strand
CGCGTTCATTTGTTCCAAAAAATATGGCGCCCTGGTGGGAGCTATGGCTCCCCTCCTGGGAACCCTTCTCACAGGAATGCCCGTGCTTTATCCCACCGGCATCGCCATGGTCTTTGAGCTTGCGGCCTACGGATTCCTCGCGGGTTTGATTTATGAAAAGACCAAAAAGGTCATTCCTTCCCTGTTAAGTGCAATGGTGGGGGGGCGAATCGTCAGCGGCCTGGTCCACCTTCTGATCCTGGTCCCCTTTGGCGGGAGCTATACGCTGCCCATGTTCCTGGTTGCCTCCTTCGTCACCTCAATATGGGGCATCCTGATCCAACTGGTGCTGGTGCCCCTGGTGGTCCTGGCCTACGGAAAATTCAGGAAGGTTTCCTGAATGTCCCGGATGATCATCAGCAGGGAGTCCTTGATTTTAAGGTCCTGTGTCCCCGGTATGAAAATCCCGTGGAGATTCAGGGGGATGATGTACTTCCTGCAGTCGGCCCCGAAAACCAGACGGGAGAGCTGCGGGGTGATTTCCCCGAGGATTCCGCCGCTGGACAAAATCCCCACGGGGCCGATGAGACAGTCCATGGTCCCTCCCCGCAGATAATCAATAAGTTCCTTCTCCTGGTGAAAGCCAAGGTCCGCACCGCTTTCCACCATGTTCCGGCAGGCCACGGGATTCGTCCCCAGTGCGACGATGGTGACCTTGCCGCCGAAGGCCTTGCGTATTTCCATGATCACGGTTTTCCCGATGCCTGCCCCCTGGGCGTCAATGACAGCGATTTCCATGCGGGTTTCATCCTCTCCATGAAAAGTATATCATTCCCGATGAAAAAAAGAAGCCGTTTCCGGTGGAAACGGCTTTCTTTTGATGATGTCAGTCGGTCTCGGGCAGGCACTTAAGCCCTTCGTGGAGCATCTCGTCCGAGTATTCAATGTCGTTGAGCTCCCCTGCGTTGTATGCCGCATAGGCGGAAAGGTCGAAGTGCCCATGGCCGCTGAGGCAGAACAGGATGGTTTTCTCCTCCCCAGTCTCTTTGCATTTGAGGGGCTCGTCGATGGCCGTCCGGATGGCATGGGCGGATTCCGGTGCCGGAAGGATGGCCTCAGCCTTGGCGAAAAGCACCGCTGCCTCGAAAACCTCCGTCTGATGGACCGCTGCCGCTTCAATGACTCCGTCCTTATACAACTGGCTCACCAGCGGGGAGTCCCCATGGTAACGCAATCCACCGGCATGAATCCCCGGGGGGACAAAGTCATGGCCCAGGGTATACATCATGGTGATGGGGGCCATCTTGGCGGTGTCGCCGTAGTCATAGGCGAAGGTGCCCTTCGTGAGAGTGGGACAGGCGCTGGGTTCCACGGCGATGAACCGGGTGTTTGTCTTTCCGTCCAGCTTGTCCTTGACGAAGGGGAATGCAATCCCTGAGAAATTGGAGCCGCCTCCGCAGCATCCGATGACGATGTCGGGATATTCCCCTATTTTCTCAAACTGCTTGATGGCCTCCTGGCCGATGATGGTCTGGTGGAGAATGACATGGTTGAGTACGCTTCCCAGTGCGTAGCTGGTGTCCTCGTGGGTAAAGGCGTCTTCCACAGCCTCGCTGATGGCGATGCCCAGGCTCCCCATGGATTCGGGGTTCTTTTCCAGGATGTCCCTGCCGGCACGGGTGAGATTGCTGGGACTTGCCACGATTTTTGCCCCGTAGGTCTCCATAAGGTGCTTGCGGTCGGGTTTTTGGTCATAACTGACCTTCACCATGTAGACCATGCATTCCAGGCCGAACATGGAGCATGCGATGCTGACGGCGGATCCCCATTGGCCCGCTCCCGTCTCCGTGGCGATCCGCTTCCTGCCCTGCTTCATGTTGTAGTAAACCTGGGGGATGGCGGTGTTCATCTTGTGGCTTCCCGAAGGGGTGGCGCCTTCATACTTGTAGTAGATCCTGGCAGGCGTCCCCAGCTTCTTTTCCAGCTCGTAGGCCCTGCAAAGGGGCGTGGCCCGGAAAGCCCGGTACTTCTCCATGACCTCTTCCGGGATCTCGATGTAACGTTCCTGGGTGACTTCCTGGATGATGAGGTCCATGGGGAACAAGGGCGCAAGGTCCTCCGGCCCCAGTGGTTTTTTCGTCACAGGGTGCAGGCCGGGCATCAGGGGGGTTTTCAAATCCGCCTGGATGTTATACCAGTGCCTTGGCAACTCGTTTTCGGACAAATAGACTTTGTAAGGAATGTTTTTTCCTTTGCTCATGATGATCTCTCCTCTCCTATGCTATGCTATCTCTGCTATTCTCTGCAGGCGTTTCACCTGTTGCCATTGATTATACAACGGGTTTTTCAAAAAATCAACCTGTTTTTAAAAGGGCCCGCTACCAGGAGCGTCCCCCGCCTCCGCCCATTCCGCCGCCGGAAAAGCCGCCTCCGCCCATACCCGTCCCGGATGACTTGGGCATGGCCATGGATGCCGTGGTGTTCATGGACATCCGGCTGATGTGGCTGACAAAGACCATCGTGGTGAAGGTTCCCCGGTAATCGCCCCGGTACCAGTCCGGTGGTTGGGTGACCAGGCTTTTGAACTTGTCCGACCACTTGTTTTCAAGCCCCAGCACGATGGCATAGGGCAGGATGTCGTAATAGTACTGGGGATTCTCGTCGATGAGGGCCTTCAGGCGGTCCATTTCCGCTTTCTCGATGAATTCCCGCAGGCCCAGGACATATTCCAGCTGCTTGTGCCCGTAGGGGCTCCGCTTCTCCGTCACCCCTCCCATCCACAGCAGCAGCAGGGTGGTGACTGCGGTTCGAAGCGCTTCCATGGGGATAAAGGCTGCGCCCCACATGCCGGTGAAATACTCTTCCGCAACCACAAGTCCAAAGATCATCAGGACCAGGAAGAAGAGGAAACCAAGGGCAAGGGCGAGAATGATCCTCGATATCCTGGCAAAACCCGAGTAAATATTCCACTTCCTGGCTGCATGGACGATGGCTGTGCCCGTCACTGCCGTGAAAATCAACCCGATGAGCATGGGTATCATCATATGGGGTCCCGGCAGGTTGGCGAAAACCACCAGGATATACAGGACCGTCGGGACCAGCGCCAGGAGAAGGAGCAGCCTGGACCATCTTTTGGATTCCTTGGTGACCAGGGCCCTGTCCCCCTGGAAATCCCACTTGATCATCTCCTTGATGGGAGGAATCTCCTTGTAGAATGCCTGTTCCAGGTCCTTGGTACCCACCCTTCCGTCCTTGCCCAGCTTGAACAAAGCGTTGAACATGTGCTTCTCATAGCTTTTTAAGCCTTCGGGTTCTTTCAGTTTCACCAGGTCGTACCGGCCTGCCTTCTGCTCCTCGATGAGCAGAAACCCCTTGTCCGCCCAATGGAAAATCAATGCTGTGATGTCCTTGTTGTCCACGATTCCGTCGGCAATGTAGCCCATGTCCGAGGGCGTCATCCCCTCAGGGGGTGAAAACTGAACCGCAGGGTAAAGAATGTCGTCCTTTCCCTTTTTTACCCAGGTGACATAACCAAAGGCCAGAAGCCCAAGGCAGGCAAGCCAGGCGAAAAGGGAGGCGATCCGGGAGTAATCGATGTTTTTCCTGGCGCCGACATAGTATCCTTCCGGCAGCTCCACCCTCATCGTGACCCCCTCGAAAGCCCTCAGCTCGGAAGCCATCCCGGTGATCGTGTTCCCGTCAACCCGGTAGGCCAGTCCAGTCTGTCCTGTCTGGCCGTAAGCCCCCCGATGCACCCAAACCTTGTCTTCGTCAAAGGATTTGGGAAAGACGACGGTGAAAGAGGCAGTCCCGATGGGCGCATCCCAGTCGGTGCCGATGATATTGAAATAGAACTGGTCGTAGCCAGGCAGGTTGTCCTCCCCCACATCGTAGCGGTAGGAGATGACATAACGCACATCCCCGTTCACATAGACATCCGGGTCACCGATCCGGTAGGATACCGTGACGATGTCCCGTGCCGTGGTGAAGGGATGGTTGATGGAAATCCCCTCGATTTTCACCTTCTGGTTGGTGTAGAGCACCGGGATGCTCCGGATGATCCCATGCCGCGGACGTTGAAAGAACACATCGATGGTTTCCGTGACAGAGTAGACTGCATTCTCCGCCACCTCCACCCGGACATCATAGGACCTGATGATATAGTCGCTTTGGGCCAGGGCTCCCCGGGATACGATGATGAACACCAGGGCCAGGGCCAGGATGAATATTCTTTTCATCGGTTTTCCTTTCAGAAGGAGACCTTTACATTCTGATGCACCACATCGTCCACTTCGTAGTATTCCTTCTTTGTGAACCGGAACATGCCGGCGATGATGGAATTGGGGAACAGGGCAATCCTAGTGTTGAATTCCTTGACCACCGCGTTGTAGTACTTCCTGCTTTGCAGGATCTCATTCTCAATGGATTCCAGTTGCCTCTGCAGGTCCATGAAATTGGTGTTGGCCTTCAGATCGGGATAGCTCTCTGAGAGGGCGAACAGGGATTTCAGGGTTTGTTGGAGCTGGTTCTCGCTCTCACGCAGTTCCTCGAATCCGGTGGCCTTCATGGCGTTGTTCCTGGCCTCAATGACATCCGTGAAGGTTTTGCTCTCGTGCTTTGCGTAGCCCTTCACCGTCTCCACCAGATTGGGGATGAGGTCGTATCTTTTCTTGAGATGGACCTCCACCGTGGCATAGGCTTCCTCGATTTTGTTCTTGATGATGGTAAAATTGTTGTACGCCATGATGACATACACTGCAAGCACCACAAGAACCGCGATGATGATGGGAATGGTCATGGTTTTATCCTCCCTTTATGAGTGTTTTTCTTCGAATTCCTTCATCAGTTCCACCAGGGTGCTGACCCCTTCCGCCGGCATGGCATTGTAGATGCTGGCACGCATCCCGCCCACGGACCGGTGTCCCTTGATGTTGATGATTCCTTTTTTCCTGGCTTCCTTGATGAATTGTCCGTCCAGTTCCTCGCTGCCGGTGACAAAGGGGATGTTCATCAGGGAACGATCCCGTTTCTCCGCCGTACCCCTGAAAAGGTGTGATGCATCCAGGAATTGATAGAGCATGCCGGCTTTCTCCACGTTCCTCTCATGGACCACGCCCACTCCCCCCAGGTCCCTGACCCACTTGAACACCAGCCCGCATATGTAGATGGCATAGGCGGGGGGAGTGTTGTACATGGACTGGGTCTCTGCGTGCACGGAGTATCTCAGCATGGTGGGGGTGGAGGGCAGGACATTGCCCATGAGTTCCTTGCGCAGGATCACCACCGTGACCCCTGCAGGGCCCATGTTCTTCTGGGCACCGGCATAGACCAGGGCGAAATCCCGGATCTCATATTCCTCGGAGAGGATGTTGGAGGACATGTCCGCCACCAGGGGCACCCCACGGGTGTCCGGCAGGGACGTGTATCGAGTCCCGTAGATGGTGTTGTTGGTGGTGATATGGAAATAGTCGGCATCTTTGGTGAAGGTGGAGGGATTAAGTGCGGGGATATAGGAAAAATTCCTGTCCTCGCTGGAGGCCACCACGTTGACCTTCCCATAGCGCATGGCTTCCTTGATGGCCTTGTCCGACCACATCCCGGTGTTGACCATGTCGCAGACGCCGCTTTTGGTGAGGAGGTTCATGGGCACCATGGAGAACTGGGTGGAGGCCCCGCCCTGCAGGAAGAGCACTTCATAGTCGTCGGGAATATGCATGATCTCCCGCAAGGTGTCCTGGGCGCCGAAGATGATTTCCTCGTAGACCGGGGAACGATGGCTCATTTCCATGACCGACATGCCGCTGCCCCGGTAGTCCAGCATCTCCTCCCGCGCCTGTTCCAGGACCTCCAGGGGAAGCATCCCCGGTCCCGCTGAGAAATTATATACCCTGTCCATCAGCTTTCCTCCAGATTCCTGATTATTTCCACGATCTCCTGCCCGATCCTGTGCTGTGCTTCCCGGGTGGCCCCACCCACATGGGGGCTTGCGCTGACCTTGGGATGGTTCACCAGGGCAATGTTCCCGGTGGGTTCCTCCGCAAAGACATCGATGCCTGCTCCCGCCAGGTTGTTGTGCTCCAGGGCATCCAGCAGGGCTTCCTCGTCCACCAGTCCACCCCTCGCGGTATTGATGAGATAGGCGGATTTTTTCATCATGCAAAGCTCCCTTTTGGTGATCATCGGGCCTGCTTTCTTGTCATCGGGCACATGGAGGGAAACATAGTCGCTCTCCCGGAGAAGCTCCTCAAAGGAGACGTATTTGCAAGATGAGAATTCCTTCTTCTGCCCCGAGCGGTTGGTATAGAGCACCCGCATTCCCAGGGCAAGGGCCTTGCCCGACAGTTCCAGGGCAATCCGGCCCGAGCCGACAAGCCCCAGGGTCTTGCCGGAGATCTCCGTGCCCTTGTAGTGTTTTTTCTCCCATCTCCCCTCCCTCATGGTGAGGTTGGAAAGATGAAGGAACCGGGACAGGACCAGCATGTGGGCAAGGGCCATCTCCGCCACTGCGCCGCTGCTCGCCCCGGGAGTATTGGCCACGGATATGCCGTTTTTCTCCGCATAGGGCACATCAATGTTGTCGGTTCCCACCCCGGCCCGGACAACCAGCTTCAGCAGGCCTGTTTCCAGGGCTCCGTCCAGGATGCCACGGGTGATCTTTGTGGCGGAACGCACGATGACGGCATGGTATTTCCCGATCTGCAGCTTCAGGTCCGCCGGACTGAAATGGGTCTCTTCCAGCTCGTGTCCCATATCGATGATGGCGGCCCTGGCGTCCTTGTCCAGGCCGTCCGTTGACAATATCCTCATCCATTTCCTCCGTTTGCTTCACATGTTACCATTATATATCAACTTGCGCCCGTGGCAACAAAAAAATACGGCCCGGATGGACCGCATTTTCGCGCAATAGAAATATTGTGTGACAGGATTACTTGTAGACCTTGAACTTTCCGATGACCGGCAGTTCCTTGGTCTCCATCTTCAACGCGCTCAGAATACCCATGACCATGAAAATGATTAGAACCACAGAACCAATGAGGAAAATAATCTGCCCCAGGATGGGAATGATGTTGATCAGGCTTAAAACAACCCATGCGATGGTGAGGACGATTCCCTGGTTGATATGGAATTTCACGAACTCGCTGTCTTTGGCATCTGTGAGCAAGGGTACCAGCCACAGGAGCCAAATGTAACACAATACCGCCATTACCTTGTTGTTGTCTGTATTATCCATGTATTTAATCCCCCTTTCAAGAAATATTTCTTTTTTCCATTATATCAGATATGGCACCCCATGCATACTATGTTATGATTGATGTGGAAAAACGTTTGTGATCCTTACCCATGAGAAAGGCAGGACAACGGACATGCTGGAGCAATTCATCCCCGGCCTCGGCAAGATGACAGATCCATCCTATGTGCCCTTTCCCCCCGTTGGGGACAGAAGGTTCTGGGAAGCCCCCGGCCCAGGCATCCGGGACACCTTCCTCCGGTTCGCGGAGCAACACCGGGGGGACGAATATCCCGTGCTCACCGCAGGCAAATACATGGGGTTCCACCGGGACGGGAACCGGTCCATATACCAGGAACTGTATTTTAACAGGAGGGTGGGCCTCCACAGCCTGGTGGCTGCGGAACTGATGGAGAACGCGGATAAAAACCTGGATGCCATCATCGACCTTCTCTGGATGCTCTGCGAGGAAACCACCTGGGTCATCCCTGCCCACAATTCATTGTCGGGCTACCACATGCACGCCAACCCCCTTCCCCGGGCCGCCCATCCCACCATCGACCTGATGTCGGCGGAGACCGCCGCTTCCATGGCCATCGCCGCATGCACCCTGAAAACGAAACTGGACAGGGTGTCCCCGATTTTGTTCCAGCGGGTCCGGGAGGAAATCCAAAAAAGGATCCTTGACCCCTATCTTCACCATACCGATTACTGGTGGATGGGTTTTCTCAATACGCCGGATGCCGTGATGAACAACTGGAACCCGTGGATCAACTCCAATGTCCTTTTGTGCATCCTCTTTCTGGAGGAGGATCCCTTTCGCAGGACGGAACTCCTGTCCAAGGTGATGAGAAGCCTGGACAGGTACCTGGACAGCGTGCCCGACGACGGGGGATGCGATGAGGGTCCTGCCTACTGGCAGCGGGCTGGGGCATCCGCCTTTGAATGCCTGTTCCTCCTGCACGGGGCATCCGGGGGTGCCATCGACATCTTCAGGCATCAAAAAATCCGGAACATGGGCAGCTACATCCGCCACGCCCATATCAAGGGCACCCGTTTCATCAACTATGCGGACGCGCCTTCCTCCTCCCATCCCTCGGGGGTCCTGATCCACCGCATCGGGAAAGCCACAGGGGACACGGACCTCATGGCCTTTGGCACCCATATGCTGAAAACCAGCGATCCGAAGGAGGTTCTCTTCTCCCTCCTGGGTTTCAGCCGCATTCTTCACGAGGTCCTGGGACATGAGGAAACGGCCTCCTGCGACAGGCAGTACATCCCCGGCCATGGCATCTACCTGCCGGACATCCAGGTGCTTACCGCGCGCAGGAAGGACTGGTTCTTCTCGGCCAAGGGAGGCAACAACGGGGAGAACCACAACCACAACGACGTGGGCAGTTTCCTTGTCTATCTCGGGGAGACCCCTGTCATTTTGGATGTGGGCAACATGGCCTACACCAAAAAGACATTCAGCCCGGAACGCTACGAGATCTGGGTGAACCAGTCGGGCTTCCACAACCTTCCCATGGTCAACGGCTTCATGCAGAAGAACGGCCGGGGTTACCGGGCCGTCGGGACGGTATACAGGGAGGACGGGGAGTTCTCCATGGACATTTCCCAGGCTTATCCCGGGGAAGCGGGCATCCTCAGCTGGAAAAGGCGGTTCATCCCGGATACAGAAGCCACCGGCATCAAAGTCCTGGACGAGTTCTCCCTCCGGGAGGACAGTCTGGTGGAATGGGTGCTCATGAGCCTGCAAAAACCCATGATCCAGGGAAACCACATGGAGCTGTTCCATGAGGGGGCGGGGATTCGCATCATCTTTCCCCCGGGGCTGGAGGCAAGCACGCAACGCATTCCCCTGGATGACGTGATCCTGGTGAAAAATTACGGCCGTGAAATCTACCGGACCATCGCCAGGACAAAGGACAGAATAAGCAATGGCAGTTTTGCCATGGATATAACAAGAATGAAAGAAGAGGTACGACCATGAAAAGCCATTATCCCCTGCTCGTGGAATATGCAGACAAAGGCATCCCCGCCCTGTTGAAAAAACAGTGCCTGGATGTGATGAGTCCCGAATACGGCGGGTTCCCCGAACCCCGGAAAGGATACACCGAGCCAAGCCACGGCATCAGTGTGGCCTCCACCCTGGCCATCCTCTACCATAATAAGGATTCCGCCTGGCACAGGAACGAGGAACTCCTGGACCGGGCCCTGCTGGCCTGCGATTACACCCTGAGGAAAATGCACCGGGACGGGACCATCGACCTGGTGGAAACCAATTTCCATGACGCCACCAGTGTGGGTTTTACCATCTGGAACGTCAGCCCCGCCTTCCGTGTCATGAGGAAGTTCTCCGAAGGCACCGAAAAGGAAGCCCTCCTGGAAACGAAATTCCTGGAATTCATGCAAAGAGGGGCCGACGGCATGAAGAACGGCGGCTTCCACACCCCCAACCACCGGTGGGTCATGGCCAGCGCCATGGCGTTGCTTTCCAACGACCTGGGACGTCCGGACCTGATCCCTGAGATCGACCTCTACATCAACGAGGGCATCGACTGCAATCCCGACGGGGAGTATTCGGAACGCTCCACCGGCATCTACAATGTGGTCAACAACAAGGGCCTCCTGGTGGTGGCGGAGGAACTGGGGAGATGGGAACTCCTGGAACATGTGGAAAGAAACCTCTACATGATGTTCACCTACCTGGAACCCGACGACACCATCCTCACCATCAACTCCAGGCGGCAGGATTTCGGCAAGGAGCTGTATCCCTTCGCATACTACGAGAACTACCTCATGGCGGCCCATTACCTTGGCAATGCCCATTTCGCCCATTTGGCCGACTATTTCCTTGACATGACCAACCGGTACGTGAAGGACAAGTCACCTCTGAGCATCCTTCGCTTCCCCAAACCCCTTGCCCTCTACATGCTCAACGACAAAATCCGGGAGACGGAACTGGAGAAGACAGCCTTCGACATGGAGAACTACGAGCATTTCTACAGGGAATCAGGCATAGTCCGGATCCGCAAGGGAAACATCTCCACCACCGTCCTGGCGAACAACGATGTGTTCTTCAAGCTGCAGAACGGGAACTTGAGCGTCTTCGCCCGGTTTGCGGCCTCCTTCTTCGGCAACTACGGCCGCTTCATCCCGGAAAGCATCGAGAAGACCGGGAATGGCTACCGTTTGCATTACCACAGCGACCGGGGATATGTCAGGCCGCTGGGCAAGCCCGGCAATGTCATCAAGGACGGGCGGATCAATACCGAGGGCAGGGACTTCACCCACATGCAGGAATATGATGTCACCATGGACATTACCCCTGTGGAAGACGGCGCAGACATCCACATCAGTTCAAAGGGCGTGGAGAACCTTCCCTGCAAGCTGGAACTGATCTTCCCTCCCGACGGGTATTTCGATTCCGAACAGGCCCAGTTCAAGGCTTCCCAGGGGCAGCATGTGATGTTGAAATACGGAAGTTTCGAATACACCAGGGACGACGATGTCCTTCGCGTGGAGGGGGCCTTCGGAGGCAACACGGCTTACCACCACGACCTTCGGGGAAGCCTTCCCCAGGAGTCCAACGCCTTCACCGTGTATTTCACCGATTTCTCCCCCACGGAGAAATCCGTCAGGATACGGGGGAAATAGCCGGCGCAGGACACCTTCCTGCATCGGTTTTAAATTTTCAACCCTTTGCTTTTACAGCCTGCACCAGATGATGAAATGGTGCAGGCTGTATTAAAAAGCTGTCACTCTGGTTTTTTTTAATCCATACACATGGCAGCTCACCCGATGGCGGCCATTAGTATGCCCTCGGGCGGGATCACATTGTAATTGAGGGCCGCATCCTTTTTGAGATCCATACCGAATGCCACGGCCATCAACTGGGTCAGGTACACAATCGGGACATCGAAATGGGTCCCGTATGCGTCGTTGATCCGGTCCTGGTACATCTCGAGATTCATGGCGCACATGGGACACACCGTGGAGATCAGTTCCGCGCCGTGATTGAGGGCGTCTTCCAGGATATTCTTCACCAGCTTCATGCAGTAATCGATCTCGGGGAGAAATATCCCCGATCCGCAACACTGGATCTTCCTGGGGAATGGGACCGCCTCCGCACCCAGGGCCTCAAGGAGACGATCCTGGACCACCGGTTTGTTGACGCTGTCATATTCCCCATAGGGCCTTACGGACTGGCATCCCACATACCCGGCGACCTTGAGACCGTTGAGCGGCTTGACCACCCTTTCCCGAATCCTGTCAACCCCGATATCGTTATAGAGCACGTCCTGGATATGCCGGACCTTGATGGTCCCCCTGTAATTGAGGCCCCCCTCTGCCAGGCATTCATTGACCTCTTTCAGGAGTTTCGGGTCTTCCTGGATCTCGTGGTTCACCTTGACCATCTGGATGTAGCAGGAGCTGCACGGCGCAACAATGTCGTAGCCGGCATGGGCCTCTGCCAGGGCGAGGTTGCGCGCGTTCAACACCTTGATGGCCAGGTCATTGGCGCCGGCATAGGAGACACTCGCCCCGCAGCAGTTCCAGTCCTCGATCTCCTCGAATTCCATGCCAAGGGCCTCGCAGGAGGGCTTCAATGAGACAAGAAAATTGGCCCCGGTACCCTCTAAGCTGCATCCCCAGTATAAAAAGTATTTCATGCGATGGCCCCTCCTTTCCCCAACC
>JAWOHX010000068.1:0-6612 GCA_046484975.1 Clostridia bacterium | reverse complement strand
CCTGGATATGATATACTGTTATTGGATTGATGAATCCAAAGGAGGCATATGATGACCAAAACCAGACAAGTATACAAATGCGATATTTGCGGGAATATTGTTGAGATGCTCCATGATGGATTGGGTGAATTGGTGTGTTGTGACGAACCCATGGTTCTGCAAACAGAAAACACCGTGGACGCATCCAAGGAAAAGCATCTGCCGGTCATGGAGAAAATCGACGGTGGAGTGCTTGTGAAGGTGGGTTCCGTGGAACACCCCATGACCGATGCGCACTACATCGAATGGATAGAAGTCCATACAGAAAAAAAAGTCTACCGCAAGCATCTGAGTCCAGGGGATAAGCCCCAGGCGAAATTTTTATTGGAAGAAGACATTCTTTATGTCCGGGAGTATTGCAACCTGCATCTCCTGTGGAGGGCATAGCATTCAAAGAACCGTCCTTTTTCTGATTCACCAAGCCCAGGTTGTTTCCAATGCCAGATGTGGGTTTTCGTTGTATGCGCCGGAACCCATTTTTTCATTGCAACGGACCAAAAACGGACGTATAATTACAGTATCACCCATGTTTATATATTTTATACATAAGTAGCCGAATATTGTGGAAGGGGATTGCCATGAAACAGAAATTATTGATTCTGCTCACCATTGGTATTTTCATCCTCAGCAGTTGCAGGAGTAATGTTGGTTTGCCAGCTCCGACACCGGAGCCTACACCCACGGCCACGGTGGAAGCCCTGCAGACACCGACAGTCACTCCCGCACCAACGCCTACACCTTTGCCCTCGCCGTCTGCAACACCAGCACCAACGCCTGCACCTACTCCTACACCTGCACCTACACCAACACCTGTACCAACACCTGCGCCGTCGCCGTCTGCAACGCCCGCACCTACACCAGCACCCACACCCGCGCCAACGCCAACACCAACGCCAACACCGACACCCTCGCCGACCCCTCCGCCCCAATCCAGCGTCATCAACCATGTCATCTTAAGCGTGGTACATGTCACAGAGGACTGGATGCCGTTCAATGACATATCAGGTTGGACAGGCGATGTTCTCAACAAGGACAAGGATGGCGTCAGGATATATGAGGTGGCCATCTGGGATGACGGCCTTGCGGTCCACATGTATGCTCTGCCCAATGACTACAATCCATTGTATGGAGGCATGGAAGGTTATTCAACCACACAAAAGGTCGCATACCGGGAACAGTACTGCATTAAAAAATTCACCGGCATGCCTTCCGATATCCTGGCAAGGGGACCTTTCCTGATCAATGCCTTCACCGAGTTTGCGCGTGTCCTGGTGCAGAGACACCCGAATGCCACCCATAATCTGGTTTTCACTGGCCATGGCGGGCTGGTGCAAGGAGGTGAAATCTTCGGGGTGAACATGAATTATGCACAAGCGGAAACATTTCTTGGAAACTGGAAGTCCTTGTTGGGACGAAAGCTGGGATTCATTGATTTCGGAATGCCATGCATGAAAGGAAGCTTCCATGCCTTGGAAGCATTCCATCAATACACGGACTATTACATCGCCTCCGACTTGGCCGCAGGATGTACAACGTGGGATGATTGGGATGACGAAAAGACGTGGGCGGAGTATTATGAAGTTCAGATCCTGTCCAACTACCATGCCATCCTGTCCTCCCACGGCAGCATGCAGAATGCCCTGATCGCAAGGGTGAACCTCAGCAGGCTCCGTTATGTATACACCCGGCCTCATGCGATAAGGGAAAAGCACAAGCAATCCACATACCTGTACTCCTCCAGCGCATTTGCCCTGCACAAGGATGCCATTGCATCTTTCATGAATGCCAATGGGGACAAGGATATCATATTGGATGTCTTGAGTGTCATGAAGGCAAAGGGGGCATCCCAGTCATTGATCGACGCATATCATTCCATCATCATCCATGGCGTTGATACAAAGGATTTCTTTACCTGGTCGGAGGAGTGGAACGGCATGCTGTGGTGGAGCGCTTTTTAGTCCTGCCCGACGGAATACATAAGGAATGAACGAACCCCCCGGACATGGGGCATGACCGGGGGGTTCTTCACACACTGCTGAGCTATCAGCATGGAAAATGTTAAAACACACAAGTAACAAGCCAAACCGCCAGCACTGCCTTTTCAATATTCTCTGCATCATATAATATATAGGAATGACGGAACATGTGGAACACAACAATATGGCCCTGGTGTTGGACGGCCGGGAAGAATTTCCCCCTTCATACGGCGGGAAAATCAGACTCACATCAGATATCACCAGGGATGTTGGATTGAAGACATTCCTCATGAGGGAGACCATCGCCAATGTCTCCCCTGTGCCGTTGCGTGTCAACCGGGCTTTGAGCTCATTCACCCTCCGGCTCCAACAACCGGGGGTATTTGTCATGGAATCCTCCTGGTGCCGGGAAAACCGGGAGGTGGAGATTCCCAAACCTAAGACAGAAACGGTTTTATGCTCTTTTGGCGGCAGGACAACGAAGGATTATTGCCCCTATGTCCGTTTCCAGGGGAAAAACGGAGAATGCGTCAGTTTCCATGTCCTTCCCGTGGGGGATTGGATCATCCGATTGTGGATGGAAGAGGACAGGGTCGTCATTCTGGCCGGACTCAAGGATGAGGGGCTGGACATGATCCTCGCCCCGGGGGAGGCCGTCATCCTTCCGGGTGTCATCGTCCATGCCGGGGATTCGTTCTCCTTCCAGAGATTCCTGATGGATCATACGGTCCGAAAATCCGGGAAGACCATCCCGGTGGTCTACAACAGCTGGTTCTATGCCTTCGACTGTTTCAATATGGCACAAATGACAAGACAGGCCGAAAATGCCAGACGGGCGGGAGTGGAGGTATTCGTGGTGGATGCGGGCTGGTATGGCAACGGAAAAGGGGACTGGTCGGAGCAGACGGGGGATTGGAGTGAATCCCTTCGCCACGGGTTCAAAGGAAGAATGAAGGAATTCGCCGGGTATGTCAGGGACCTGGGCATGGGGTTCGGGCTGTGGATGGAGCCGGAGAGGGTCTGCGGGGGAGTGCCGGTACAGAAACAGCATCCCGGTTGGTTCATCGCCGCAGGCGATGGCCGGTATTATCCCGACCTGGGGAATCCCGCAGCCTGGCGGTACCTGAAGGACACCATCCAGGGTGTGATCCGGGAATACCAGCTGGACTGGTTCAAATGGGACTTCAACTTCGAGATGGCGGATGATCCCAGGCACTCCAATTTTTTCATCCATCATACCCGGCTCTATGCCATGCTGGATGAACTCCATCGGGAGCATCCTGGGGTGGTCTTCGAAGGATGCGCCTCGGGAGGGTTGCGCCACGACGGGGAAAGCCTCTCCCATTTCGATGCCCAATTCCTGAGCGACAACACCAACCCTGTGGACATGATAGGGATATACAAAGGCCTGGGTAAAAGGCTTGCCTGCTCCAGGACCATGACCTGGAGCTGCTTGCGTCCGATGAAGGGAAAAATACCCCGGTACGGGAAGAGCCTGGAAAACTCCCCGGCCACATACATCACCCCTTCCGGGAACGGGGCCACCTGGGACACCTACGCCAGTGTTTTGCTGGCCTTCTCCCTGAGGACGGCCCTGCTGGGGATTCCCGGCCTGTCCGGTGACATGGGTGGGATGCCGGAAGTGGCCTTAAAGGAAATTGGGCGCCACTTCAATTTCTACCGTCTTCACGCAGATGTGCTGCAGGATTCCCTGACCCTGTGCCTGGGAGAAGGAAAAGGGGATTGGGAGGCCTTCCAGAGGATATCCCCGGACGCTTCCTTCGGGTTGGTCCTGGTTTTTTCCCTTGCATCCGGGAATGAATCATGTATGATAAAACCTGAGCAACTGGATGAGTCGGGATATTACCGGGTGTCATGTTTTGACGACATGCCGGGATGCAAATCTTCCGGGAAGAAGCTCATGGAAGAGGGAATATCCGTCTTTCTTTCCGGACCGTTCCAGGCAAGGATGCTGGTCCTGGAAAAAATGAAAGGAACCATAGAACCATGAGGATTGTTGTGATGGGATGCGGACGCTGGGGCGCTTTCCTGGCCTCTTATGCGAAGGGACTGGGCCACGAGGTGATGCTATATGGAAGGGCCTCATCAAGGGATTTCATGGAGCTGAAGCAATCCCGGGAAAACGAATACATGAGGATCCCGGAAGGAATCGCCCTCACTTGCGAGCTGGAGGAAGCCATGGCATTCGGACAGATGGCGCTTGTGGCCATCGGTGCCCAGAGTTTACGTGAATTCTCCCGGTCCATTGCGGCATTGGACACCCGGGACAAGGATTTTGTGCTCTGCATGAAAGGACTTGAAAATGTCACCGGGAAAAGGCTGAGCCAGGTCTTCACGGAAGAGACCGGGCTTTCCAACCGGACGGCGGTATGGGTGGGCCCCGGCCATGTGCAGGACTTTGCCCGGGGAATCCCCAATTGCATGGTGGTGTCCTCCTATCATGTGGAAATCACCAGAAAAATAGTCCGTGAGATGACTTCCAACCTCATCCGTTTCTATTACAGCAAGGACATCATCGGGGTGGAGACAGGGGCTGCTGCCAAAAATGTCATCGGCATTGCAGCCGGCATGCTGGATGGACTGGGGTACAGCTGCCTCAAGGGTGCCCTGATGGCCCGGGGGGCAAGGGAAATCTCCCGTCTGGTCCAGGCCATGGGAGGGGAGGAGATCACCGTCTATGGGCTCAGCCATCTGGGGGATTACGAAGCCACCCTCTTTTCCTCCTACAGCAGGAACAGGCAATTTGGGGAGGATCTGGCCCTTGGGAAGGGTTTTCACCATCTTGCAGAAGGCGTGGAAACCGCATCGGGGCTGTGCATTCTGTCCGAAAGGCATGGTGTGGAGCTGCCCATCAGCCGTTCGGTCCACGAGATCATCCACAACAGGAAGGACCCAAAGAAGGCGCTGGTGGACCTGTTCCTCCGCCCCATCAAATATGAATTCTAAAATATGGGATGAACCGCTGCTTTTGATATAGGAAAACGGAAGCGTATCTGATATGATAAAATCATAATCTGATTTTTTTTGGGGGTGGGTATGACAACGGGCTTCGACCATGAGAAGTATCTGAAAGAACAAACCGGCTACATCATCGAAAGAGTGGAGAAATACAACAACAAGCTTTACCTGGAATTCGGCGGGAAGCTTTTTTTTGATTACCACGCATCGAGGGTGCTGCCGGGTTTTTATGAGAACGCAAAAGTCAAGCTGCTGGAGAAACTCAAGGAAAAACTTGAGATTGTCATCTGCATATATGCAGGGGCCATCGACAGCAACAAAATCCGTGCGGATTTCGGGATCACCTATGACATGGATGTGATGCGGATGATTGACGACCTGAGGGATTGGGACCTGTCCGTCAACAGCGTGGTCATCACCCGGTATACCAACCAGCCCGGAGCCACCATATTCAGAAAGAAGATGGAGCGCAGGGGCATCCGCACCTATACCCACACCTATACAAAAGGATATCCCCATGATGCGGACGTCATCGTCAGTGACGAAGGTTACGGCCGCAACCCGTATATCGAGACCACAAAACCCCTGGTGGTGGTGACGGGGCCGGGCCCAGGAAGCGGGAAACTGGCCACTTGCCTGTCCCAGCTCTACCATGAGCACAAAAGGGGAGTGAAGGCGGGATATTCAAAGTTCGAGACCTTCCCCATCTGGAACCTGCCCCTGGACCACCCGGTGAACATCGCCTATGAAGCCGCCACCGCCGACTTGAAGGACAGGAACATGATCGATCCCTTCCACCGGGAAGCATATGGGGTGGACTGCGTCAACTACAACCGGGATGTGGAGATCTTTCCCGTTCTGAAAAGGATATTCGAAAAAATCACCGGGGACGAGTCCGTATACAAATCCCCCACGGACATGGGGGTCAACCGGGCGGGTTTTGGCATCACCGACGACTCCGTGGTCCGGGAAGCGGCAAAGCAGGAAATCATCCGCAGATACTTCAAATGCCTGTGCGAATACAAGAAAGGCCTCATTGACAGGGACACCGCCGAGAAGGTGGAGGCCATGATGAAGAACCTGGGACTGGATGCCTCCAACCGGAAGGCCGTTGCCCCGGCAAGGGAAGCGGCTGAGAAAGCCAGGAAGAGACTGAACAATGAATATGCCTCGGGGGCAGCCATGATCCTGCCGGACGGACAAACCATCTCCGGCAAGGATTCCAACCTGATGAACGCCTATGCCAGCCTCATCCTCAATGCCATCAAGGCCCTTGCGGGCATTGAGGACAAGGTGCATATCATCTCTGCGGGAATCATCGAACCCATCATCAGGCTGAAAAAGGACTCCCTGGGAAGCCGGAATCCCGTGCTCAACATGGAGGAGATCCTGATTGCCCTGAGCATCAGTGCCGTCAGCGACACGAATGCAGCGAAGGCGGTGGAGAAGATGAAGGACCTGAAGGGAGCGGAGGCCCACTCCACCAACATCCTCAACCAGGTGGACGAGACCATCTTCCGCAAACTTGGCATCAACATCACCAGCGACCCGAATTTCCCCACCAAGGAGCTTTTCTATATCTAAGGAGCCCGCATGAACGCAAGAGAACGATTCCAAA
>JAWOHX010000156.1:0-7184 GCA_046484975.1 Clostridia bacterium | reverse complement strand
AAACCCGGCCGAACGGAATGGTCCCCGGAGAGGATCCTGTGCGGCCCGCAGGGGACCCGCCTTTGGATCCGGGGTCTGGAAGCGTGGCTCCCTCTGCCGGGCCGCCACAACGCATCCAATTTCCTGTTGGCTCTGGCTGCCGCACACGCCCTTGGCCGTCCGCTGCCCGAGGCACTCGCCGGCCTGGCCGCCTTTCGGCCGGTGGGCGGCCGCCTGGCCCCGGTCCCTTTTTGAAACCTGTTTTTGTCACGGATTACCCGAAAGAGATCAAGGCCTTCTACATGCGGCTGAATGACGACCTGAGGACGGTGGCTGCCATGGACCTCCTTGTCCCCGGGGTGGGCGAGATCATCGGGGGAAGCCAGCGGGAAGAAAGGCACGATGTACTCGGAAAACGGATCCTGGAAAGCGGGTTGGACCTTGAGGATTACCGGTGGTACCTGGATCTGAGACGGTTCGGGGGCACGACCCATGCAGGATACGGCCTGGGCTTTGAACGGGCCATCATGTACATCACAGGCATGGCAAATATCAGGGACGTGATCCCTTTCCCCAGGGTACCCCGCCATGCAGATTTTTAGAAGGAGGAACCCGTGACCGCCAGTAACACGACAAACCACCAGATATCCGACAATGTCATCATCGTCCTTGTGGAGAAAGTCGTAAGGGAGTCTCCCTGTCTTTCCCTTTCAAAGAAGAAAAAGCCTGTCCGGATATACGCAGTGGAGGATTCCCGCAAGCTGGATGTGTCGGTGGAGGTGGAATACGGATGCGACATCCCCGCAGCAGTGAAAGCTTTCCAAAGAAGGGTTAAGTTTGCCTTGGAAAAAGTCACGGGGATTGAGATCAAGGAAGTCAATGTCACTGTGGACGGGTTGAACCTGGAAAGCATCATCGAGCAATAGGAACAGGGGTAGCATGAAAAGGATACTGTTGAATGGAATCATTGTTGCAGTGGTGGGCATCGTTCTGGTCGTCCTGGTGTTTTTTACGGAGGGACTGGATGGACTGGTGTCACTCTTCGTCAAAATCGATTATCTTTGGATGGGGGCGGCTTTTCTGATTCTCATCCTTTATTGGGCCTTGGGAACCGTGACCTTGGGAATCATCAAAAAAGGGATGCTTCAAAAAGCGGATCCCGGTCATAATATGAAAATCAACATGGTTGGTGTTTTTTTCAACGGTATCACACCTTTTGCCACAGGAGGACAGCCCGCCCAGGTATATTTGATGAACAGAATGGGCATTGACAGCGGGATCGGATCCAGCATCGTCATCGTGAAGTCCTTCCTTCATTCTTCCCTGCTTTTCCTTTACGCCCTGGTTTTTTGGATTGCCAGGCATGAATACCTGACGGGTCAAATTCCCGGGATCTATCCCATGCTCGTCTTTGCAGCCACCATCAACCTCCTGCTCATCTCGTTCTACCTGATGGTGCTGCTCAATGAAGGGGCGGGAAAAAACCTCGTCCACTGGCTTTTTAATCTCATTGTCTGGCTCAGGATCAAAAAAGACACTGCGGCGGCCAGGGAGAAAATCAATGTTGCCCTGTATAATTTCACTGACGGTGTGAGGATACTGAAGAAAAAGCCGGGCTTCTTCCTGGTTGCCATTCTCACCCAGGCAGCACAGCTCTTTGCCTTTTTTGCCATACCGGTCATCCTTCACAGAGCCATCGAAGGGGACTTTTCCCAATATATGAACCTGTTTATCTGCACAGCCATGCTGATACTGATCAGCAGCATGATCCCAACCCCGGGAAGCACAATCGGAGCGGAGGGGCTGGCCCTGCTGTTCATCGCCAAATTCTTCATCGGTTCTCCCGCCCTGGCGGTTGTGCTGATTTGGAGGGTGGTCACATATTATGCCGGAGTGCTGGCGGGAGGGATCGTTTGCATGTTCATCCCTGATCGGTGCATTGCCCCGGAATACCAAAAAGGAAAGGCATATGAATAAAATCAAACTGATCTGTTGTGAGGTCTTGAAAAGGGAAGCCGTACACTGCATGGAGCGGAGCAACATGGTGTTTGACGTGGAATACACAAAGAAATCATCACACCGGGATCCCGCAAAACTTCAGAAGGAGATCCAGGACATCATCGACAGAACACGGGATGCGGATGCGGTCATCCTGGGGTTCGGCCTTTGCGGAAACACCCTGAACGGGATGAAGGCCGGGAGCATCCCGCTTGTCATCCCGAAGGCCCATGACTGCTGCACCCTTTATCTGGGATCACGGGACAGATACCAGGAACTGTTCAGCGGCAACGAGAGCATGCCATGGGGAAGCACGGGATACAGCGGGATTGAATACGAACACGATGATTTTTTGGGGCTCTCCAAGGAGTACGAGGATTTCGTCGTAAAATACGGGGAAGAAAACGCCAGGTTCATCTGGGACGTCCTCCATCCGAAAAGCAGGAGCAGCGAAGCCCTTTTCATTGTCATCCCCGAGACCTATTCGGAGGAGGTCCATCTGGATTTCGTTGAGAAAGCCGGGAAAGAGGAACTGTCGACAAGGACTGTCCCGGGCGACCTGGGACTCATCCGGAAATTGCTGGAAGGGCTGTGGGATGATGATTTCCTGGTGGTTCCTCCCGGAGAAGCCGTCCAGGCCCAAGTGGATTCCCGGGACGTCATTGGATGCGTATTGAAATAAATGACAATATATGGTAACCTATGGGAGGAGGACGCGATGTGTGAGTTGATTCTGGCTTCTTCATCCCGGAGAAGATGCGAGATCCTGAAAAAAACAGGGGTCCCCTTCCAGGTTGTTGAAACGGATGTGGACGAGGGATTCCAACCCGATGAGCATCCGGAAGCTCTGGTCAGGCGTCTGGGTTTCATGAAAGCGGACAAAGCGTACCGCATGTTCAACGGGACCAGGCATGTGATTGGGGCGGACACGCTGGTGTTTTGCGATGGGATCCTGTCCAAACCGGTGGACGAGGAAGATGCCTTCCGGATTCTTCGGATACTCTCCGGCAGGGAGCACACTGTCATGACCGGCGGGGTCGTGATGGAGAAGGAGACCGGATTGCTGCACTGGTTCTGTGAGAAGACAGCGGTGGTTTTCGAGGAACTCTCGGACAGGGAGATTTTGTCCTATATTGCCACGGGGGAACCCATGGACAAGGCTGGCGCTTACGGAATCCAGGACGGTGGCGGGGTGTTTGTCAGAAGCATCCAGGGGTGCTATTACAATGTCATGGGATTTCCCCTGAACAGAATCTATCGGATCCTGAAGGCGATCGGACTGACCGGCGCATGATGTCCTCCGTGAAGGAGGAAATATGAACACAAGACTTACAATCAAAGACATCCCTTCCATGGAAAGGCCGTATGAGAAAATGGAGAAATTCGGAGCGACCGTATTGTCTGATGCGGAGCTTCTGGCCATCGTGATCAAGACAGGGAACAGGGAGGAGACATCCGTGGATTTGTCCAGGAGAATTCTTTGCAGCGACCCCCGGGGAAGGGGCCTGGCCTACCTGAACACCGTTTCCATGACGGAGCTGAGGAAAATCACGGGGGTGGGCAGGGTCAAGGCCATTCAAATGAAAGCCTTGGCCGAACTTTGCGGCAGGATGGCATCCTCGGGCTCTGACAGCCGGGGAAAAGACACCGTCACCTCCCCGGAGGACGTGGAGAGGATCATGATGGCAAAAATGAGGTATCTTGACAGGGAGGTTTTCAGGATTCTCATGCTCAACACCAGGAACGAGGTCATCCGGGAAGAGGATGTCTCAGTGGGAACCCTCAACGAGACCATTGTCCATCCACGGGAGGTCTTCAAGGAAGCCCTGAGGGAATCGGCGGCCTCCATCGTATTGGTCCACAACCACCCCAGCGGGGACCCTTCCCCCAGCGGAAATGACATCCAGACAACAAAGAGACTGCAGGAATGCAGTGAGATCATCGGCATCCGGATTCTGGACCATATCATCGTGGGAAATGGGAAAATATTCAGCTTTAAACAAAAAGGCCTGATGTGATATAGTATAGTAGTTATTTGAGATGGAGGTAGACACATGAGCTTATTCAGCAAGGACATCGGAATCGATTTGGGAACGGCCAACACACTGATCATGGAGAAAGGCAAGGGGATCATCCTGCGGGAGCCTTCCGTGGTGGCCATCAACCAGAAAACCAAACAGGTCATTGCTGTCGGAGAACAGGCGAAAAGGATGATTGGGAAGACACCAGGATCCATTTTGGCAGTCAGACCCTTGAAAGACGGTGTCATAGCGGACTATCACTGCACGTTGCAGATGCTGAAGATATTCATCAAGAAAGCCATGGGCAGAAGGTTGTTCATCAAGCCGAGGCTGGTAATCTGCGTCCCGTCCGGAGTGACCCAGGTGGAGCGCAAGGCCGTCATCGAGGCGGGTCTGGAGGCAGGGGCCAAGGAGGTGTACATCGCCGAGGAATCCGTCATGGCTGCCATTGGTGCTGGACTTCCGGTGACCGAACCCACGGGGAACATGGTGGTGGACATCGGAGGCGGGACCACGGAAATCGCTGTGATCTCACTGGGAAGCATTGTTGCAAGCAAAACCCTCAAGATTGCAGGGGATACCATTGACGAGGCCATCGCCCAGTTCATCCGGAAGAAGTACAGGGTGTTCATCGGCAGCAAGACTGCGGAGGAACTCAAGATGAAGATTGGGACGGTTTATCCCCAGGAGGAGGTACAGACCCTTGAGATCCGGGGACGGAACATGACCCAGGGGCTGCCTGTCAACCTCACCATATCCAGCGATGAAATCCGTGAATCCACGGAGGAAATCGTCAACGAGCTCCTGGAAGCCGTCAGGAACACCTTGGAGATCACCCCGCCTGAGTTGGCGGCGGATGTCATGGTCAATGGCATCGTTCTGACCGGGGGAGGGGCCTTGATCAAAGGGATGGATATCTTCCTCTCCGAAAACACAGGAAACATCCCGGTGCGTGTGGCAGAGAATCCACTGGACTGCGTGGTGCTTGGTACCGGGAAGGCCCTGGACAACATATATTTCTTGGAAGGTAAAAAATAGGCATGCGATTTCTCAAGAGCCGTAGATTCCAGATCATTGCTGTAGCTGTCCTGATGTTGGTGATTGCCCTGGTTTCCGCGGATCGTTTCAGCGAAGTGAACATCATCCGGAACATCGTTACGGCACCCGTCACTTTTGTCCAGAAGCTGGTGGTTTCCATCAAGGAATCAGTGGATGATTTTTTCGCGGGAATCAAGGAATACAATGCAATCAAGGAGGAAAACGAGGAGCTGCGCAGCTCGCTGGCGCAGATGGTCAAGCAAGTGAATATGCTCATGCGGATGGAGGAGGAGAATGTACGCCTCCGAAACGCCCTGGCCCTGAAACGGAAGTTCTCTGATTTTGAGATTGTCGGAGGGAATGTCCTGGGCAGCGGCACAGACAGTTTTACGTTTGAATTCAGGATTGACATCGGAAGGTCCGGGGGCGTCTACATCGATGCCCCCGTGCTCTCCGAGGACAATTATCTGGTGGGGAGGATCCATACCGTCGGCTTCAACTCATCTACTGTGATAACCATCATGGATGAGACCAGCGGAATAAGCGGTTGGATAACCAAGGAAGAAGGAGGTCATGTGGCAGTCAGGGGGGACATCAGGCACCGGGAGACGAATCTGTGCATGGTGGAGAGCATCCCCCATGACCTGGAGATCCGTGTGGGTGACCAGGTGGAGACATCCGGCCTGGGCGGCATTTACCCAAAGGGGATTCTCATCGGGGAAGTGGTTGCAGTTTTCAAGGAGGAAAACAGGATGGAACGGTACGCCTTGATGAGACCATATGTCAATTTCTATACGCTGAGAGAGGTCTATGTGCTGAAGGAACAGCCGAAAGGAGAATGAATGGGAGGATACAAATGGCATACGGTCCTGCTGCTGGCAGCCCTGGTGGTCCTCCATCCCTTCACAACCGGATGGTTCACAATCGCCGGGGTCAAGCCCGATGTCACATTGAGCTTTTTCCTGTTCACCGCCTTCGGGAAAAAAGGATGGGCTCCCCTTGTGGCGGGATTTGCCACCGGCCTTGCCTATGATTTCCTTTACAGCAGATGGATTGGAATGAACCTCGTCATATACCTGCTGGCCGCATTGTTGTGTGTCCTGCTGAGCAAAAGAATCTACAGGGAGAACCTGCCGGGCATAGCATTGTTTGCCTTCATCACCGTATACCTGTTGAAAATCATCTATTTGGTTCTGTCCCAGGGGAAACTGTTTTTTGCAAACCTCCTGTTTTTCCAGAGGGAAGTGTTCCAAATAGCCCTATATGCAGGCATCCTGTGCGGCTTCCTTTCCGGTGGATACCTGCTGTTGACTGCGTGGAAGGATGGCAATGCAAGGGTGAGGGGAAGGCGATGAAACATTGAAACTTCTGGACATCGTGAAAAACAGGTTTTTCCTCATCGCCCTTGCTGTTCTTCTCTTTTCTGCGGCATTCACCCTCCGCCTGTATTCCATGCAGATCATCGAAGGGGAAGCCTACAGCCAAAAATCCGTCACCCGGATCTATCACAGGATTTCAGTGGAGGCTTCCAGGGGGAATATTTATGACCGGAACGGCGTTCCCCTGGCTCTCAACCGGGAAGCCTCGGACATCTACATCAGGAAGGCCTTCAACAATTCCGAGGAACTCAACGCTTCCCTCCTGAAGCTCTACAATATCCTGGAGGACAACGGGGAGGATTTCAACAGGACACTGGAGAAGTATTTCACCGTCATTCCCTTCGCTTTTGCTGACGCGGTGCCATGGGAGCAGATTGAAGCCATCCAGACATCGGGGGAGCTTTTCAGGCGCAGTACAAAGGATATGATCACCGATCCCTTCTATTTCTTTGAATTCCTAAAGGATTTCTTCTATATTTCCGACCGGTACACAACCTTGGAGGCCTACAGGATCATGGTGATGCGATACGAGATCCTCAGACAAAGATGGCAGTATCTGACCGGGGAAGGCATCAGGATCGCAGAGGATGTTTCCCTGGAGACCATGGCCCAGATTGCAGAACAGACCCATCACCTCCAGGGAGTCATGACCCGGACCAAGATGCTCCGAATCTATACCGATGTCTATGACCTCGGGCATGTGCTGGGATACATCGGACCGGTGACAGCGGAGGATATCGGAAGAGACCCGTCCTACTCGTCCCTTGAC
>JAWOHX010000092.1:0-3409 GCA_046484975.1 Clostridia bacterium | reverse complement strand
TTCATGTTCCCGGGGTTGTATTGCAGGCACCAGTTGATGGCAAAGCCGATGTAAATGAGGTGGTTGAGCTTTTTCTCCAGGCACACAGCATGGAGCTGGTTCGAATCAACAACCACGCATTCCCCTTCCTTTGGCATCGCCTGCTTCATGAAATCCAGCTTGGCAAAACCTTTCCGCACATCCTCCTGGTTGTGCGTTCCCACGAAGACATGATCGTTTCTGAACGCCTTGAGGGTCTTTGAGACTTCATCCTCCTCTGCGTGGGGCAGTGCCGGGCTTGTCCCGGGCACACCATGCCTTTCAATGATGTCCAGGGTGGCTTTGTAGCCGGGATGGTCCCCGGCCTGGGCTTCGTCATACGCCACATGCAGCACGGCCAGGCTCCTCTCCCTGAAGGCCTGCAGAAGCGGCGGGAACACGGTGGCTGCGATGTGCTCCGCCCTCGGGATGTACTCCACCGCCCGGAACCAGCCTGGATGGTCCTCGTAATGGCCGCAGTCCCAGGCATGCATCACCACCAGGGCCGTCTTATCCAGGTCCAGTCCCAATACGGCCTTTTTCCAGCCGCCATATCCCTCTCCCGGGACGTCCCGTGTATGATCCGCGTCGAACTGCTGGTAATACCAGGCCGGGATGTTTCTTTTTCTCATGTTCCTTCCTCCTGTCCAAGGATCTTTTCCGCCTGTGCTGAGAATCTCTCCGCAAGGTCATCGATGCCGCACGCCGGATGCCCATGGAGGTAGGTCAGCATCCTGTCCTGGAAGGGCCTTGTCCAATGCGCCGGGATGTTCCCGGCGCCCAGAACCGCTCCTGCGATGCTTCCCGCAGTGGCAGCGGTGCAGTCGTTGTCGTAGCCCATTGCCACAGTCTCCCCGATGACTTTCGAGAAGTCATCCTTGCCAATCATCAGCCCGAATACCGTGAGGCATGCATTGAGGTTGGCATGGGCCCCTCCCATCCCCTTAAAACGGTCCTCCACTGCCTGTCTGGCCTCCCTGTAATCCTTGATGCCCCTCCCCTTGTCCAAAGCCCACCGGATATCCCCGGCCAGCAGGCAGTCCCCTGGTATTTCCGCCAGACCCTGCTCCAGTGCTTCCACGGTATCCTTCACCTCAAAGGCCGCCGCGATGGCAGCGCTGAAAAACATGGCATCATAGATTCCGTTGCGCCTGTGGCTGATGAACGCATCCCGGAAGGCGAATTCCGCGGCTTTTTCCATGCGTCCCGGCGCCATGTATCCCCAGGGGTCCGACCGGATGGCAGCTCCGATCCATTGGACATAGGGATTCCCGATGGAGCCTGCAAGCTCTGCCGGAATCCCCTTTCTCAGGTTATCCAGGGCCACGGCTTCCGCTGTGCATCCGTGGGGCAGGTACTTCAGCCATGCCCTGCCCACATCCTCCGTGGTGAATCCCGGGCCATGGTCCTCCATGATTAAAAGTCCCAGTACGGTATAGGTGGTGTCATCGTCCACCGGCACTGAAGTCATCTCCCCCCTGGTGTATTCCAGGAAAGTGCTGACACCGTATCTCAGTTCATCGGGGGTCTTGACCCGCGACCAATAATCTCCCGGTGGAAAATCATCCCCGGTATGTGCAGCCCATTTTTCCATGGCATCCGTGGTCCAGAATTCCACCGGGGCTCCCAGGGTGCAACCGGCGAATCGTCCCAACAGCGCCCCCCTTATTTTCTCCCGGTACTTTTCCCTGTCGAAGCGCTGCCAGATTGCTCTGCGCCCCTGTGGCCTCAGGGCACGGATGGCTGCAAGGTCGTCGGGTTCCCTGGCCAGAAGGCCCGGGTCCTCAGGAAGACCCATGATCTCGTCAATCTTTGCAAGAAGGCAGTCATTGGCCTCATTCAGGATTGCCTGGATCGAGGATGCGTCGCTCCCTTGTTCATACTTGAGTTTCCCATATTGGACAAGGGGTTCCAGCTGTTTTCTCATGTCCGGGAACACAGGATAGTCATAGGCTCGTTTCATGGTTTTTCCCTCGCAGTCAAGCTTTTATGATATAATCCCATCAGGGATGCCACCCCATTATATTACACTTTCAAGAGGTTAGGAATGAATTTTGATGTGATCGACCTGGGAAGGACGGATTACGGCAAAGCGCTGGAATTCCAGTATGAGTTGCTGGGGAAAAGACAGAACAACCTGATCCGGGACACTTTGATCCTGACGGAACATGAGCCGGTCATCACCTTGGGAATCCGGGGAAGCCGGGAGAACATCCTGCTTTCCCCGGAGCAAATGGACCGGGAAAATGTCAAGGTCTATGAGGTCGGCCGCGGAGGGGATGTCACCTACCATGGTCCCGGCCAGCTCGTGGGGTATCCCATTTTCGACCTTGGCGGACGCGGGCGGAACATCCGGGAATTCGTCTGGAACATCGAGGAGGCCTTCATCCGCCTGCTGCAGGAGGATTATGGCATCATGGCCCACCGGGAGGACAAGAAGTATACCGGTGTTTGGGTGGAGGATAGAAAAATCACAGCCATCGGCATCGCCGTCAAGCATTGGGTCACCATGCATGGTTTCGCCTTCAACGTGAACACCAACCTGGAGCATTTCGGCTGGATCCGCCCCTGCGGCATCACCGACAGGGGTGTCGTCTCCCTGGAAGAACTCACGGGGAAAAGCCATATTCTCAAGGATGTGGCAGACCGTCTTGTCAGGATTTTCCAGGATGTCTTCGGAGGTGGCCATGTATAAGCCAAAGCCAGACTGGTTGAAAATCAAAGTCCGGAGCAGCGAGGAGATGAACAAGGTGGAGTCCCTGCTGCGCAGCCTTTCCCTTCATACGGTTTGTGAAGAGGCCAATTGCCCCAACAAAATGGAATGCTTCGGGAACAAGACCGCCACCTTCATGATCCTGGGACGGTCATGCACCAGGAACTGCACCTTTTGCAATGTGTCGAAGAATCCCCCTGATCCCGTGGATGAACAGGAACCGTCCCATGTCGCCCGGGCTGTGAAGACCCTCGGGCTCAGGCACGTGGTCGTCACATGCGTCACCCGGGATGACCTGCCCGACGGCGGGGCGGAGCATTTCGCCCGGGTCATCGCAGCCATCAGAAAGACATGCAATGCCACTGTTGAGGTCCTGATTCCGGACTTTTTGGGCGAACATCAATCCCTCCTAAAAGTCATATCCGCGGGGCCCGACATCATCAACCACAACCTGGAGACCGTGGAAAGGCTGTATCCCGGGGTTCGGCCCCAGGCCGTCTATGTCAGGTCCCTCCGATTGCTTGAGCGTGTGAAACAGGCCGATGCCTCCATCCGTACCAAGTCCGGCATCATGGTGGGACTCGGGGAGAGCCCGGAGGAAGTTTCCATCCTTTTGGATCATCTGCGGGAAGTCCGATGCGATTTCCTGACCATCGGCCAATATCTGGCTCCGTCCAA
>JAWOHX010000149.1:0-8358 GCA_046484975.1 Clostridia bacterium | reverse complement strand
AATTCAACAAGGAAGGCATGGATTATTACACCGATGTCCTGAACAGATATCATGAGGTTCTTGGGGAGGACATAACCATTTATTCTATGATAGCGCCGACTGCGGGTGAATTCGTGATTCTCAGGAGATACAGCGATATAACCGACTCACAGAACGATGCAATGGATTATCTTCACAGCAGGCTCCACACCGGGATAGTGACGGTGGACGTTTATAACGAGCTGAACAGGCATAAGGATGAATATATCTATTTCAAGACAGACCACCATTGGACGGCGCTTGGCGCTTATTATGGATACCGGGCATTTGCAGAAGCCGCAGGCATGGAACCTGTGCCGCTTGAGCGCTACGAAACCACGCAGATCGAAGGATACCTCGGCAGCACCTATACCAAGACGCTGAACAAGGAGCTGGAGAAAAATCCGGACACCATCCATATTTATTGGCCGTTCAACGAATATGAGTACATCATGCACATCGGGGACAAAGTCATAAATTCGGACATCATCGACATGAGCTTTGCCGAAGGGGAAAACAAGTACCTGGTATTCATGAGTGCAGGCGGTGCGAGATGGGCGCTGATAAAAACCGATGTCGCTAACGGCAGGAAGATACTGGTCATGAAGGATTCCTTCGGTAATGCATGGGTCCCGTTCCTGCTTGCACATTATGAGGAGATATATGTCGTGGACGCCAGGTTTTACAGCAAGAACATAACCGGTATGAACATCCCGGAATTCATGGGCGAATTTGATATAAAGGAACTCATATTCATGTTCTATATGGAGGATGTCAACTGGACTTCATTCATGAACATGGTGGAGAATCACCTCGAATAGGCCGGGATATAAGCCGGGACAATGAAAGAAGCATGAATGGGACACTCCTTTGTTTATACTTGGAATCAAGAAAGACAAGGGAGTGTTTTTGGAATGAACGGATTATTTTTTCTGGCCCTGGTGGCGTTTCTGGTTTTAACAGCGGTTCCGGTCGCGGAGCAAGAGGAATAGAATGCTCATTCCTGCTTATATGGATGAATGCAGCATATAAATGGCATGTCATTGCCCTTGGTTAGCATTTGTTGATTCATGAAGGATTCAACTTTTCGGCATGGTATAATAAAACGGAAAAGATCATTGGAATATAAATGATTGAACGAAGGGGATGGATGGCATGGCTAAATATGAACAGAGGCTGAAAGGCAATTTTGTCGAGTTTCTGAACTGGATTGACAACAGCATCAGAAGTGGAAGTGTTTCCGTAAGTTTTGAGGATGGAATTGATGTCACAATGGGTGATGTCAGAACCGCAGTCCGTGTCTATGAGCGATACAGTATGATAGGGGGCAACCGGGTCAGCATGAATGTGACGATTGTGGGCAATGGCGACGACCTTTTTGTCTGCGCAATTACATCCGGTGGAAGCCAGGCTGTTTTCTTCAAAGTCAACACGCTCGGGGAAAATGCATTTCTTTCGCTATTTAGAAATTCAGTCGAAGAGTATTTGAAAAGAAGCTTATGAGCCTGCATGAATACAGTCTGAATAATTCATTTAAACCGAAGGAACATCATGTTGATCGATGAAACCCGTTGAACAGCTTGTCGAAATGATACCAGGGTGTGCAAAAACCGTTCAAAAATGGTTGAGAAAAAGGACTGTCATCATGCACTGATGAGACAGCCCCTTCTTTTTACCTCACAGTGGTTGATTCCTGGGAATGGCTGTCGTATAATGGGATAGTAATCGTTTACTATGGAGGAAAAATGGCCAGACGCTCCACCATCACTGATGTGGCTGAGAGAGCCCGCACATCCGTCGCCACCGTATCAAGGCATCTGTCCAACAACGGATATCCCGTGAGCGAGGATGCCAAAAAACGGATTGACGAGGCCGTGCGCCGCCTGGACTATTCTCCCAACATGGTGGGACGGATGCTTAAGAAAAGCCTGGGCATGGACATCGGCGTCATCATTCCCACCATCATGAACCCGTATTATCCTGCGGTTGTCCTCGGGATTGAAGAAGAGGCCCTCAGGAGAGGATACGGCATCTTTTTGTGCAATTCCCAGAGGAACCCGAAGAATGAAAAAAATTACATGGACTCCCTGATCCAGAAACAGGTGGGGGGTATCATCATTTCTTCATCAGGGAAAAACAGGGCCCATTATGAGAAGCTGAACAAGCTGGGGGTCCCTGTGGTGAGCCTGGACGGGGACATCCCCTGCAGGGGTTTTGGGAAGATCCTGTTCGATTACGAGCAGGGTGCTTACTTGGCAGGCAGGCATCTGGTGGAACTCGGCCACACGGACATTGCCTTCCTGACGGCTCCCCTGACGAAGAAGAGCCGGATAGAGATGCAGGCGGGTTTCGTCAGGGCAGTTGGCAGCATGGCCAGGACCGTCGTTTCAGAGGATGAGAAGGAGCATGTCGACGGAACCTATGAATTCAACAACGGAACGCGCCTGGCGGAAATGTTCCTGAAGCTGTCACCCAGACCCAGCGCAATCCTGGCTGTGAATGACATGACGGCTTACGGAATCATCCGAAGGCTCAACGAAAATGGACTGAGGGTGCCGGAGGATGTATCCGTGGTGGGATTTGACGACATCGAGTTCTCCCGGATGTTCTCCCCGCCGTTGACCACCGTCAGCCAGCCATCCTTTAGGACGGGAAAGCTTGCGGCCAGGCTTCTCTTTTCCATGTTGGAAGGCAACAAGGAAGAAACCCATACTCTGGAACCCATACTGGTCGTCAGGGGTTCCACAATGAAAAAGGAGGATCAGAATGGAAAAGCCAATTGATGTACTCGTCGTCGGAGGAGGAATGATCAGCCGGGAAGTGATCCTTCCCACAGTATTCCAGGAACAAAAGTATGGCAGGGTGGGGAATGTCACCATCAGTTCCCTGACCGGGAGCGTGATTGATGAACTAAGTGGGATGTTTCCTCCCTTCAAGGGGTACCCGGACCCGAAGATCCACGGGATGGAAACAAAATACCCGGACATGTTCCGGGAAGCCATTCGCGCCCTACCGGAGAATGGAGTGGTCATTGTAGCCACCCCGGACCACCTGCATACCCCTGTCATCATGGCCGCCATTGAGGAAGGCAGACACTGCATTGTGGAAAAACCCTTGTGCCTGAAAGTGGAGGAGGCCCATGAGATCATTAAAATGGCGGATGAGAAAGGGGTGTATGTGCTCACGGATTACCACAAACGGCATGACCGCTCCATCCGTGCGGCAAGATACAAGTTCCGAAGGGGACACCTCGGAGAAATGCTCCACGGGCATGCCTGGCTGGAGGAACCCAAATACATGGCGCTGAAGGTATTCAAGGACTGGTGCGAAAAGAGCTCCCCCTTTGAGTACATCGGGGTTCATTATGCAGATGCCTACTATTTCGTGACGGGGCTTAAGCCAAAAAGACTGGTGGCTTTCGGGCAGAAAAAATACCTGCCCACCCAGGGGAAAAACGCCTATGATGCCATCCAGGCCACCATCGAGTGGGAGGACGGATCGGTTTTCTTCATCCAGAATTCCTGGGTCAACAATGAGAAGAACAGCGCCATGGCGAACCAGGGCATGATGCTGCTTGGGACCCTCGGGGAGTATTGGGCGGACCACAAGGACAGGCGGACCCATTTTGTCACCGATGAGAAGGGATATGAGGACTTCAATCCGAACTTCTTCAAGGAGTATGACAGCTTTGATTTCCCAGGGGAAGTGGATCATGTGGGCTATGGGTATGACAGCATCGTGCAGGGCATCAATGATGTGAGGAAGATCACCGGACAGGCCAGAGCCCCCGAGGAGAGAAAGAGGATGATAGCCGCATTGGAGGAATCCCGGGCCCTGCCCAGGCAGGCATTGATTGGCGTGGCAGTGAACAATGCGGTGCGGATGAGCGCGGATGCCGGTGGAAAATTCGTTGCCTTTGACCGGGACATGAACATCAGGTTCGAATAGGGAAGGGTGGAGCTGTTCTTTTCCATGGTCCCTCTGGCAGCGATCATGGCCATCGGTTATCTTTTCAAGAAGGCGGGCCTTCTGAACGAGGATGTCTTGCGTTTCATCAGCAAGTTCCTGTTTTACATGGCCATGCCTGCCCTGGCATTTACGAGCATCGCTGCTTTTGATTTTGGGATTGCCTTCAACGGGTGGATGGTCCTGCACAATCTGGCGGTCACCCTGGCGGCCTTCCTGCTGGGACTGGTGTTTGTCATGATGGTCAGGGACAAAAGAAGGAGGGGAGCCTTCCATATGGCTTTCTTCCGGAGCAATCAGGGATACATCGGCATGAACGCCGCAAGGGCAATGTTCGGTGAGGCAGGTCTCGCCAAGGCATCCGTGGTCAACGGATTCGACAATCCCCTCGTGAACATCCTTTCCGTCATTGGCCTGGAGTTGTTCAAGGGGAAAGAAGAGGACATCCCGGTTCAGAAACGGCTGGCGGGGATGGCCGGGAGCATCCTTCTGAATCCCTTTGTCATTGCCGTGGGGCTTGGCCTGGCGGAGTCAGCATGGAAGACAGGCATTGCAGAAATATTCCCCGTGCAGGAATTTCTGTTGCTGCTGTCCAAAACCGCACTTCCCCTGGCCCTGATTCTCATCGGTGGATCCGTCTCGTTCAGGAACATGGGAAGGAATATGCCGCAGGTCCTGTTCCTGAGCACGGTGAAACTGATAATGGTCCCATTGATGGCCTATGCAACGGGAAGATGGCTTTTCCAATTGCCGGCCCAGGACCTGGGACTGAATGTGCTTCTACTGTCCACCCCTGTGGCGGTATCCAGTTATGTGTTCGCCCGGGAAATGGGGTCGGACGGGGAGTTCATGGCATCCTGCATCGGTTTTTCCACCATGGCGTCCATGGTGACCATGCCCTTGATGATATTATGTTTGAGAATATAGACGGAGGTTGATTTAAAATGGCAAAAAGTTTTGAACTGAAACCCAGGGAAGTGCCCCGGGTCAAAACGAGACACAGGAACATCTGCACCCCGATCCCGGCACCGGGGTCGATGGAGGTGCTGGAGGACCTGAGAAAATTCGAACCAGTGTCCATGAGCGGACAACCCCTCGTGGTCTGGGACAGGGGACAAGGATTCAACGTGTATGACAAACACGGGAACAAATGGATTGACTTCAGTTCGGGAGTCCTGGTCACCAATGCGGGACACGGAAATCCGATGATCAAAAAAGCGATATGCGAGATGGCGGAGCATGGACTGTTGCATAACTATTGCTTCCCCTCTGAAATCAGGGCGAAGCTGGTGAAAAAAATTGCCGGAATCATTCCCGAGCCCCTGGAAAAAGTCTTTCTGCTGACGACGGGTTCCGAGGCCTGCGAATGCGCCATCAAGCTGGCCAGGACCTACGGGAGAAAAAAAGGCGGGGACTTGAAAATCAAGATCATCACCTTCCATGACGACTTCCACGGGAGGACGCTTGGATCCCAGATGACAGGCGGCTCCCCCGGGGCCAAGGAGTGGATTGTGAATCTGGACCCTGACATGAACCAGGTGCCTTTTCCCAACGCATTCAAATATGAGTGGGCGGACGAGGCAAGGGCAGACTATACCGATGACCGCTGTTTTGAGACATGGATGGCGTACCTGGACCAACAGGGGATCACCCCCGACACCATAGCGGCCTTCATGCCCGAGACTTTTCAAGGTGGATGGGTGCAGTTCATGCCGGTGGGGTTTGCGAAACGGCTGAGGGAATTTTGCGACCGCCATGATATCCTTCTCATATTCGACGAGGTCCAGGCGGGATTCGGCAGGAGCGGGAAGCTGTTCAGTTACCAGCATTACGGAATCCATGCGGACCTGGTCTGCTGTGGGAAGGGGATTTCCAGCTCCCTGCCCCTATCCGCCGTGGTCGGGCGCAAGGATGTCATGGACCTCTACGGACCCAACCAGATGACCAGCACGCATACGGGAAACCCGGTCTGCAGTGCGGCGGCCCTTGCAAATATCGATTACATCATGGATAATGGGCTTATTGAAAACTCAGCGCGTCTCGGCCTGGTATGCGGGGAAAAACTGGATCTGATGAAGGAGAAATACAAGGACGTCATCGGAAGCTGCAGGGGAAAAGGACTGGTCTGGGCGCTGGTGTTTGTGCACAAGGGAACCAGGGACATCGACGGGGATCTGGCCCACGACATTGTCAGGCTGTGTGTGGAAAAAGGACTCCTTTTATTTGCACCGGTGGGTTCGGGAGCCACCATCAAGATCTCCCCGCCGCTGGTGATATCCAAGGATGCCCTCTTAGAGGGCTTGCATGTCCTGGATGAGGCCATCGGGGAAGCATTGGGAATGAGGAGATAATCTTGCTAAACAGGGTAATCGGGGTCTCGGTCTTCAAAAGGTATGACTATGTGCTGTTGCTGCTTGTGATTGCACTGACAGCCTTTGGCTTCGTCGTGCTCCGCAGCGCCACCATGACCATGAGCACGGGGGAGGGCATCCTGAGGCGGCAGCTGATGGCCATTGCCATGGGAATGGGCATATGCCTGGTGCTTTCCCTCATCGATTACACCTATTTCAAAATCTGGGGTTTCTTTTTCTACGGCATCATCGTGTTGATGCTCATCTACGTCATTCCCTTCGGATACGGAAGGGATGTGGCAGGCATCGGAACCAACGGATGGATTCTCATCGGTAATTACATGTTCCAGCCAGCAGAACTCGGCAAGATTGCCTACATGATGGCCATTCCCGCCTTGTTGGAAAGGCTCAAGGAGGAATTCCGGTTTGACAAGCTGCTTTTAGCCGCCGGGGCTGCCATCCTGCCTCTTGTCCTGATCTATTTCCAACCGGAGATGGGCATGGTGATTGTCCTGGGATTTGGACTGCTTGCCATTCTGTTCGTCTACGGAATCAAATACCGGTATATGATTGCTGCAATGGCCACATTGCTGGTCAGCGCACCGTTGATTTGGTTTTTCGGGCTCAAGGAATTCCAACGGGACAGGCTCAAGGTGTTTTTCAACCAGGAACATGACCTGACTTCCGCAGGCTACCAGGCGGACCGGGCCCGTACTGCAATCGGAAGCGGACAATGGACGGGGAGCGGACTGTACAGCGGCTTGCATACCCAGAGTGCGGAAGGCATCCCGGTCAAAGAGTCCGACTTCATCTTCGCAGTCATTGGGGAGGAGCTTGGGTTCATCGGATCCATGGCGGTCATCCTGCTCATCACAGGCATCCTGATCCGGTGCCTCTATATTGCAGGCACCAGCAAGGATTATGTATCCGAGGCAGTGCATGTGAACCTTGTGGGTTATATGAGCAGGTCAAGAGTAAAGGCTGCAGATCTATATCACTTTATTGGGGATGGCGGAAGTAGGGATTATTCAGCATTTGAAGGGAATGAAGTCTTTATTTACAATGTCGACAGCGAAGAAAAGCAAAGCGTTGGCCGGGTTGAATTTTGGATGAAAAACCAGACCGAAGAGAGATGGAATCTGACCGGTTCTGATGTATGGACAGTTGATTTTTCCGGATTCAACAACCCGGGAACTTACCGATTGGTCGTTGACGGTGTTGGAAGTAGCCAGGATTTTGAAATCAGAGACGATATTTATCGCATTCCCTACAAAATCTCCATTCTGGGTTACTACTACATGCGCATCGGTGAGGACAGGATGGATATGGTTCCGGTACCCAGACGGCCATTATGGATACAGGACGTCGATCCACCAGATACGAAAATTATTGTGACAGATATGCATCCGTATCATCCCGAGTGGAACACTTTTTCCAGAGGAGATGTCTGGGATCGTCCGGAGGACTGGGAACCCTATGTAAAAGAGGGACGTCCTACAAATCCCAATGCGATTGGTGGCCACAGCGACGCTCTTGATTGGGATCGGCACCTGAGCCATGTGGTGAATGTTTATGACCTGTTACTGGCTTACATCCTGAGTGACGGTGCTCTGGATGATGATGATTTGAGAATCGGCGAAAGCGGAAACGGCATCCCCGATATTCTGGATGAAGCCAGGAATGAAGTGGATTTTTGGCTGAACCTGCGCTACCGGGGTGGATATTCTCATGGAGTAACCAATCCTGATTCGGATAACCGTCTCTACCAGGCGGGTAACACGGTGATGGCAGCCTGGGCAAATGCACTTAACAGTTCGATGATGAGCTATAGCTTTCAGATAGCCGGACTGGGAGATCTGGCGTCTGCCTATCAAGATTCAGACACCCATCTTGCTTGGTAAGCTCTTTGGTTCATCCAAGCCTATCCAATGGCTTAGTAGTGAGATTTCGCTCGATCGCACACCGGATCTCTATCGTTACCTGGTCGGACGCTTTGAGCGTGCAGAAGATCCAGAAGGGCTTG
>JAWOHX010000078.1:0-15062 GCA_046484975.1 Clostridia bacterium | reverse complement strand
CCTTGTCCCGGCTAGATTCAGCACCCGGATGGCCTCATCCAAAAACCCCACCCTTTTTGAAAGGGAATCCATCAGGCACATTTCGCCCGGGTACCCTGCAATCTTCAGGGGAATTCCCGGGAATCCGGCGCCAGAACCCACATCCGCCAGAAATCCATTCCTGTTCAGCTGTGGATAAATGGTGAGGGAATCCACGAAATGCTTGACGGCCATCTCCTGTTCGTCCAGAATTGCAGTAAGATTGAATTTTTTGTTCCACTCAAGAATCAATCCCCTGTAAGCTTCGAATTTCTCCTGGATCTCCCCGGTCCATTCCATGCCCAGGAAAGCAAAGCCTTTTTTCATTGTTTCCCTCATTTTTTCCGGTTCCTTTTCTGCTCCAGGTGGATCAGGAGCACATTGATGTCCGCAGGAGATACCCCGGATATCCGGGAGGCTTGCCCCAGGGAGGCAGGCTTCACCTTGTTCAGTTTAAGCCTGGCCTCGATGCGCAACCCCTGAATGGTTCTGTAATCAAAGGCCGTATCCAGTGCGATGTCCTCCAGTTTTTGGTGCCTTTTCACCAGGTCGGCTTGCTTTTTGATGTATCCTTCATACTTGCAGGAGATCTGGACCTGTTCCCTGACCGCCTTGTTTTCCGTATAAAGGGACTCATCCATCTCCATAATCATGTCATACGTCAGCTCGGGCCTTTTCAGCAGTTCCTCACAGCTCATGCCGCTGGATATTTCCGGACTATTGTATTTTTTCAACACCTCATTGGCTTTCCCCGGGGAAACCACCCGGGTTTTCATCAGTTTTTTGTATTTCTCCACTTCTGCAACCTTGTCCAGAAACCTGTGGTAGCGTTCCTCGGGAATGAGCCCCACCTCGTATCCGACGGGGGTCAGCCGCTGGTCGGCGTTGTCCTGGCGGAGAAGGAGCCGGTATTCACTTCTGGAGGTCATCATCCGGTAGGGTTCCGGCGTGCCCTTTGTGACCAGGTCATCGATGAGAACGCCGATGTATCCGAGAGAACGGGGAATGAGCACCGGTTCCCCGCCGCGGATTTTCTGCACCGCGTTGATGCCGGCGACCAGTCCCTGTGCCGCGGCTTCCTCATACCCGGAACTCCCGTTGATCTGCCCTGCAGAAAAAAGCCCTTCCCAGTCTTTCATTTCCAGGGATGGTTTCAGCTGGAGGGAATCGAGACAATCATATTCAATGGCATACGCCGGTCGCATGATCTTCATGTTCTCCATCCCCTGGATGGTTTTTAACATTTTTTCCTGGATTTCTTCCGGCATGGAGCTGGACATTCCCTGGACATACATTTCGCATGTATCCTTGCCCATGGGTTCGATGAACACCTGGTGTCTCTCCTTCTCTTTGAAACGGACCACCTTGTCCTCAATGGACGGACAATATCTGGGCCCCACTCCCTGGATATCCCCGCTGAATAGAGGAGACCTGGCAAGGTTTTCCCGAATCACCCTGTGGGTTTCCCCGTTGGTGTAGGTCAGGTAGCAGGGTATCTGCGGGATGTCCAGGATTTCCGTGTCGAAGGAAAAGGGGACTATGGGGATGTCCCCCTCCTGGGGTTCCATTTTCGATAAATCAAGGGATTTCCTGTGAACCCTGGCGGGGGTCCCTGTTTTGAAACGCATCAACTCCATCCCCTTCTCTTTAAGGTCATCGGAAAGGTGATTGGCCGGGAACAGCCCGTCCGGGCCTCCCGGGAAACTGGTCTCACCGATGATGACACGCCCTTTGAGGTAGGTGCCGGTGCACAGGATGATGCAAGCCCCTTCATATATGGCTCCCGTAAGGGTCCCCACACCACAGACTTTTTCACCTTTGGTAAATATCTTTATGACTTCTCCCTGGCGCAGGTCCAGGTTGTCCTGCTCTTCCAGGGTCTGTTTCATTTTTTGCTGGTACATCCTCCGGTCGATTTGTGTGCGAAGGGAGTGGACTGCGGGTCCTTTCGCCCGGTTAAGCATTTTTGACTGGAGGGTGGTGGCGTCTGCCATTTTCCCCATGGCGCCTCCCAAGGCGTCGATTTCACGGACCAGGTGCCCTTTTGCTGTTCCGCCAATGCTCGGATTGCATGCCATGTTGGCCACTGCGTCGAGGTTGAGGGTGAACAAAAGGGTCTTGCATCCCAGCCTTGCCCCGGCAAGGGCCGCTTCGCAGCCTGCGTGCCCCGCCCCGATGACGATGATGTCGTATTGGCCGGCAAAGTATTCCATGCTCATTTCCCCACACAAAATTTTTCGAATATCTTCCTGATGACATCTTCCGAGGCCGTCTCTCCGGTGATTTTACCCAGTTCATCCGCAGCATTCATCAGGTCCACGGACAGAAGATCCAGATATGTTCCCATTCCCGCTGCCTTTTCTGCGTTTTTCAGATGTCTCAGGGCCTTGTCGATATGATTTTTATGTCTTGCATTGGTGATATGGATCTCCTGAATCTGGATTTTTCCCAACCGATAAGGTTCCAGAATTTTTTTAAAAATCTCCGCGACACCTTTTTCATGAATGAAGCAGGCTTCCACGGCGTCTGTCACCCCCATCTGCCTGAGCCGTTCCCTGACCGGGTTTCCATCTGCAATGTCCGTCTTGTTGATGACATAGACGATATGCTCTTTTCGGATATTGGCGATGATGTGCTCCGTCTCCTTGTCCACCCCTTTTTTTGCATCGATGACCAGGACGGCAACATCCGCCTTGTTCAGGACTTTCATGGTTTTTTCAATCCCTATCTTTTCTATGGTGTTCCTGGTCCGGCGGATTCCCGCCGTGTCATGGAATACCACAGGGATGCCCTCCAACTGGGTGTGAACCTCAATCACGTCCCGGGTGGTTCCGGGCTTGTCCGTGACAATGGCTTTTTCTTCCCCTGCCGCCAGATTGATCAAAGTGGATTTTCCTGCGTTGGGGGGGCCGTATATGGCCACGTTGAGTCCTTCCCTCAGTATTTGTCCCTGCCGGTAATTGGATACGATCTTTTCCAGGAATCCGATGATGTCCTTTGTCTTCTCCCTTGTCCGGCCCACGGATATTTCCTCGATGTCATATTCCGGGTAGTCGATGGATGCATTGATATGGGAAAGCAGTTCTATGATTTCATCCCTCGCCTTCCTGATCTCCCTGCCGGCTTTTCCCTCCAGCTGCAGTACCGCCGCTTTCTCGCTCTTTTCGGTTTCCGCCTGGATCAGATCCATCACCGCTTCCGCCTGGGACAGGTCAATTCTTCCGTTGAGAAAGGCCCGTTTTGTGAATTCCCCTGGTTCCGCCGGTTCCGCGCCTTTCACCAGCAACAGACCCAGGATGGTTTTGCTTGCCACTGGTCCCCCGTGGCAATGGATTTCCACCGTATCTTCCCGGGTATATGTCCTCGGTCTTTTCATCTTCAGCACAAGCACCTGGTCCACTGTCTGCCCGTCCTTGTCCACAATCCGCCCATAGGATACCGTATGGCTTCCGATGGTTGAAAATGCCCTGCCCTGGTCAAAGACCTCCGAAGCGATGGAAAAAGCCCGTGGCCCGCTCATCCGGATAACGGCGATGCCTCCGGTTCCCGGAGGAGTGGATATGGCGGCGATGGTGGTGTCGTGCATCATTTGTTTCTCCAAAAAAAGGATGATTCCATTATACATGAATCATCCCTTTGTGTTCTACGTTCCTACCGTTCAGTTTGCGGTTTTGATGACCACCTTCCGGTTGGGTTCCTCCCCGATGCTGTAGGTCTGCACATTCTGGTTGTCCTGAAGGGCTGAGTGGATGATCCTTCGTTCATAGGGGTTCATGGGTTCCAGGAAGGCGCTTCTCCCGGAACGTTCCACCTTGGCTGCCAGTCGTTTGGCCAGGGATTGGAGGATTTCCTCCCTTTTCAAGCGGTATCCTTCGGTGTCAACGATGATTTTCTTGTATCTTGAGCTGTTCCTGTTCACGACGAGGCTCACCAGGTACTGGATGGCGTCAATGGTCTCGCCCCTCCGGCCGATGAGCAGTCCGCTGCTCTTGCTTTCAATGTCCACGCGGATGCTCTCTTCGTCTTCCTCAATGTTGATTTTGGCTTCAATCTGCATTTTTTCCAGGATGTCCCCGAGAAAATCCCGGACGATGTCCGAGGAATAGTCATACAGGGTGACCCGGACAATGGCATCCTTGTTGCGTCCCATTCCAAGAAGGGTTTTTCCTCCTTGTTCGATGACCTCGATTTCCACCTGGTCTTCGGTGACGTTGAGCTCCTCCAGGGCAAGTGAAATCGCCTGCTCTACGGTTTTCGCGGCTTTTTCAATGGTTATGTTACCCATTCTTCTTACCTCCGTCTTTTTTCTTGTCCTCTTCTTCCGGTTTTACTTCCGCAGGAAGCTTCTTCTGATCCTCTTTCATTTTATCGTTCAGGTTCATCTTGTTGACCACAAACTGCTGCAGAATCTGGAACAAATAGGTGCATATCCAGTAAAGTCCCAGCCCGGCTGGAAAAATGAAGGAGAAATACAGGGTCATTCCGGGAATCATGTATTTCATGGCGCTTTGCATTCCTTGGGCGGGATTCTTCTCGTCGGTCTTTTTCTTGGTTTCCACAACGGGTGGTTGGCTGAGTTTCTGGGAGATGACAACCGTGATGACGCCGATGATGGGGATGATCAACAACGGGAGATAGGTCCACATTTCCGGGCCGAATATCACGGAAGGGTTGATGGAGGGTGTGACACCCAGGTTGAGCCCCAGAAAGTTGAGGTTGATCAGTTGATCTTTGGTCATGAGGTCAGAGACAAGGTTGAATTGCTCCGGGTTCTTCTGGAGGAAGTTTACGATCTGAAGCTCGTTGATGAGCCCGCCCCGCTCCGCCTCAATCCCTAGCCGTTGGGCAATCTCAACCACCACTTCAGTGGACAGGCCCATCACATAGGTCAATACGCCTCTGAAAACGTTGTATAAAGCGATGAGAACCGGAAACTGAAGAAGCATCGGGAGGCATCCGCCCATGCAGCTTACATTGTTTTCCTTGTACAGTTTTTGAATCTCGGCGCTTTGTTTCTGCTGGTCGCTCTTGTATTTCTGTTTGATCTTTTCCACTTCCGGAGCCAGGCTGCTCATTTTTTGAGTGGACTTGATGGATTTGATGGACAGCGGCATGAGGGCCAGCTTGATGATCAAGGTGATAAAAATGATGGACAGCCCATAATTCTGGAAGCCGATGGTGTTGTATATGAAATAAAACATTTGCCCCAACAGCCGGAATAACGGATCGAATATTTGCATTGATGTCTTTTCCTTTCAAAAAAAAGATTATTTTACCGGGTCATAACCGCCCTTGCTGAAGGGGTTACACCGTAATACTCTCCATGCCGCCATGAAAAATCCTTTCCATGCGCCGTATTGTGTGACAGCCTGCAGGGCATACTCCGAACAGGTGGGTGTGTATTTGCATCTGGGAAGGGTATATGGGGATATTCCTTTTCGATATAGGGTGATGAAAAATATGAATATTTTCTTCAATTCTTATATTTCCTCATGCTCACCGATCAGGCCGGACACAGACAGAAGGTATTTCATTTCCTTTTTTATTTCAGCATACTCCGGAAGGATTTCCGTTTTCCTGACCACAAAGACCATGTCCTTGTTGCTGGTGATGCTGTTTTCATACAACCTGTAGCACTCCTTGATCAACCTTCTGATCCTGTTTCGTTTTGTGCTTTTCCTTACCGCTTTCCGGCTTACCGTTATCCCAATCCTCCGGGTTCCCCTCCTGGTTGCCAGGGTATACAATGTCATGTGTCTTCCTACATAGTATTCTCCCTTTTTGTATAAAAGGGAGAACTCGTAGTTTTTTTTCAAGGATTCCGTTTGCTTCATGTTGTCCCTGCAAGCTTAAAAGAGACCATTTTCCCATGGTCCCTTAGGCCGACAACTCTTTTCTTCCCTTTTTTCTTCTGTTGCTCAGGATTTTCCTTCCACTGGCTGTTTTCATGCGTTTTCTGAAACCATGTTCCCTGCTTGTCTGTTTCTTTTTTGGCTGATATGTCCTCTTCACCGGTTGTTCCTCCAATTCTATGGTTGCTTATGGCAAACGCGGGATTTTTCCGCAAGCATTTTTATGTAAAGCACATCGTATTATATATTAATCCGTCAGGAACTGTCAAGGAATTGTTGGTTATCCACACTGTCAATATTTTACAGTTAAATTTTTGTGGATAACTTTCATTTTTGCTCTTGTGTTACGACCGATTGTTTGATATATTAAGTTTTACTTGTTGATAACTTTTTCCGGTCGCCTTTATCAACAGAGTGTACAAAAGATAAAAACAATGCATTTTTGTTGCATATGTTTTTATTTTTTTCATCTTATGGGGGGATAAACAAATGCAGAAAACAATGGAGTCATTATGGGTTCATGCACTTGACGTCATGAAGGACGAAATGTCTGAAATCGGTTACAACACTTGGATTAAACCCATCAAGCCCATTGAGATCAAGGACGAGCATTTCTTTTTTGAGGTTCCCGTGGAGTTTACAAAAGGAATGATTGAAACTCGATACTATGACTTCATCAGAAATGCCATCCGCCAGGTGAGCGGTTCAGACATGGACATCAGCTTTTCCCTTCCCAGCAACGACAGGGATTCCACCAACGGCAACAGGTCCAACGAGTTCCAAAGGAATGGTTCCTATAACCCCTCCCAGCTTCTGCCTGAATACACCTTCGAAAACTTTGTCATCGGGAAAAGCAACCGGTTCGCCCATGCCGCAGCGGTGGCTGTGGCAGAGGCCCCTGGATATGCTTACAACCCCCTGTTCCTTTACGGCAACAGCGGCCTTGGAAAAACCCACCTGATGCATGCCATCGGACATTATATATTGAAAAGCACGACAGGCCTTCGTCTTATGTATGTCAAAAGTGAGAATTTCACCAATGAGCTCATCAATGCCATCAAAGACGACAAAAACAAGGAATTCCGGGAAAAATACCGCAACGTAGACATTCTTCTCATGGATGACATCCAGTTCATCGCCGGAAAAGAAAGCACCCAGGAAGAATTTTTCCACACCTTCAATTCCCTTTATGAGGAAAGAAAACAGATCATCATCTCCTCAGACAATCCCCCGGGAAGGATTTCCACTTTGGACGATCGACTCCGGTCCCGGTTCGAACAAGGATTGCTGGCGGATATCCAGCCGCCGGATTACGAGACCCGGGTGGCTATCCTGAGGAAAAAAGCCATCTCTGAAAAAATATTGGTTCCCAACGAGGTCATGGAATATATTGCTTCGAACTTTGTCACCAACATCCGGAATCTACAAGGGGCGTTGACCAGAGTGTTGGCCTATTCCTCTCTGACGGACAGCGCCATCACCATATCCCTGGCTGAAAATGTTTTGAAGGACATCATCAACGAAAACGGTGTGAGCGAGATTACCATTCCTTTCATCATCGATATCGTCTGCAAGTATTATAAAATAAGCCCGAAGGAAATGATTTCAAAGACCCGGAGCCGGGATATTTCCTATCCCAGGCAGATTGCCATGTACCTGTGCCGGAAAAACACCCCCTCTTCCCTTCCGCAAATTGGAAAATACTTTGGTGGGCGAGACCACACCACCGTGATACACGCCTTTGAAAAAATTAAGACCGCTCTTGGAAAGGACAAACAGCTTTATCTTGCAATCGAGGAACTGAACAGGAAAATTGGAGAATAGCCAACAGTATCCCTGTTGATAACTTTCCTTTTTCCTGTTGATATTATTTCTTTTCGCAAACAGTCTTTTTTCTTGTTTTTACTCAACAGGATTATGAACAACCTTAATCATGCATGCCTGCTTGCTGCTTGCCGTTTATCAACAATATCTACAGCACCTACTACTACTACGGAATCTCTTTATTCTAATAAAGATAGAAATAAAGTGGCAAAGAACCCTTAAAAAATGATATACTTTTCATAGTGAATAATCAGTTTTCGGAGGTTGATCCCATGAAATTCCATTGTTATAAAAATGCATTGCATGAGGCCGTTTCATCGGTACAAAAAGCTGTTTCCAACAAAGCGATCATCCCTGTCCTGGAAGGGATCCTCATCGTTGCAGAGAAAAATAAAATCACTTTCACAGGCAATGACCTGGAGACGGCCATTGAATACACTTTGGATGGAATCGTGGAGGAAGAAGGTGCCATTGTCCTGAATTCCAGAATATTCAATGAAATCGTCAGAAAACTTCCGGATGACAAGATTGAAATCATTGCACATCCGGATAAAAAAGTGGAGATCAATTGCAAAAACATACATTTGGAAATAAAAGGTCTGGATCCAGAGGGATTCCCGGAGGTCCCGAAGGTGGATCGAAGCAAAAGCATGCAAATCAATAATTTTTTACTCAGGGAAATGATCAAACAGACGATTTTCAGTATCAGTTCTGATGAAAAAATGCCGGTTCTTACCGGAGCGCTGCTGGAAAGCGGAGAAAACTTCCTCCTGATGGTCACCATTGACGGATACAGGATGAGCTTGAGAAAGGAAAGTGTCCTGGGAATGAAAGAAGGACTGAAAATCGTCATTCCGGGAAAGGCCCTGGGAGAGTTGGTTCGCCTCATCAAAAACGAAGAGGAAAGCGTCCATATGTTTTATGAGAAAAACCAGATTTTGTTTGATTTCGGTTCCCTAATATTCGTATCCAAGCTTATTCAGGGGGAATACATCGCATATAAAAGCATTTATCCCGACCAGTATGACACAACGGTGGTCGTCAATACGGAAAATTTGAATGACAGCATCGAACGCGCCGGGCTGGTCATTGACGAAGAACGGAAAAACCCGGTGTCTTTTGAAATAAAAGACGAGAAGATGACGGTTCTGTCTAAAACAGAGATTGGAAATGTAACAGAGGTCATCACCGTGGAAAAAGAAGGACAGGACATCTATCTCTCCTTTAATTCCAAGTTTTTGCTGGATGTATTGAAAAATATCGAGGAAGAGACAGTGAAACTTTCTTTTTCAGGGGAATTGGGACCCTGTGTCATTGAACCAGTCCAGGGAAATGAATTCTCATATGTGATTCTTCCGGTCAGGACCAGTTGAAAAATGGAAATCAAGATACATACTCCCTATATCAAACTTGACCAGTTCCTGAAGTATGCCGGAATCGTCCATAGCGGGGCCATGGCCAAGGAAATGATTCTGTCCGGGGAAGTCAGGGTGAACGGGGAAACGGAGACACGAAGAGGAAAAAAGCTTGTCCCCGGTGATTTGGTGGTATGCGCCCAGGGAAAAATAACGGTAAAATGAGGAATCCTGTTGATAATCAGTAAAATATATCTGAAAAATTACCGGAACTATGAAGAACAGGAAATATGCCCGGAAGAAGGCATCAATGTTGTTTACGGAAAAAATGCACAGGGAAAGACGAACCTTCTGGAATCAGTCTATGTCTGTTCCTCCGGAAGATCCCACCGCACACAGAAGGACGAGGTCCTGGTGAGGGAAGGACAAACCCGTTATGACATACGGATTGAAGGGAAAAAGAACAAGACACCTTTTTCCGTCTCCGTTTCATATGACCAGGAAAACAAAAAAACCGTGCGGGTCAACCAACTTAGAGTGGAGAAGATAGGACAGCTCATGGGGGTGTTGAACACAGTGATTTTTTCCCCGGAAGACCTGCAGATCATCAAAAACGGCCCGTTGGAAAGAAGGCGTCTGCTGGATATCCTCATCAGCCAGACAAGGCCATCGTATTTCTATCTTCTGCAGGATTATGCCCGGATCATCCGTCAGAAAAACAGTATTTTAAAAAGGAGCAGGCTGGACGACGGACTTCTTCAGGTGTTCAATGAAAAGCTGGCTCAGACAGGATCAGGAATCGTCGCACAACGCATCGAGTTTCTGAAGGAGCTGGAAACACACATGAAGCAGAACCAGGGGGTTTTATCCAACGGCAGGGAGGACGTCAGCCTTTCTTATTCCTCATCCTCCGGGGCCGGGAGCTGGGAAAAAGATTCTTTTTACAACAGGCTGGAACAGGAAAAAAAAAATGAGGTGAAATATGCCGTTTCCCTCATCGGACCTCACCGGGACGATTTCATCATCACCATCAATGGAAGGGACATCCGGAAATACGGCTCCCAAGGGCAGCAGCGGTCGGCGGTGCTCTCATTGAAACTGGGGGAGATCAGGATCATACGGGAAAAAACGGGATATGACCCTGTTCTGTTGCTGGACGATGTGATGAGCGAGTTGGATGTTTCCAGGAGAAAGTACCTGCTGGAAAACATCAAGTCCAGGCAGGTTTTCATCACAAGCACGGAAAAGAAAATGTATGCATCCCTCAATGGTTTGTTCACATATTTTCATGTAAGCGGTGGAACGGTGGAGAAAAAAGAGCAAAGCCCACAGGAGCGTTTGATTTAAAGGCCGAATTATAATAGAATAGAAGTGATGCGGAGGAGCCAATGTACCTTCATATAGGGGGAGACCATATCATCAGGCAGGAAGAGATCATCGGGGTTTTCGACATGGAGAATACCACGGTTTCTTCCGTGACAAGGGAGTATCTGAAGGACAATGAAAAGACCGGCAGGACCTTTTTTGTAAACCGGGACATGCCCAAGGCCTTTATCCTCACAGAAAGAAAGAAGCAGTGCCGCATTTATTTCACTTCCATTTCATCCGGGACGCTGAAAAAGAGGATGGAAGAGCGCATGGAACCATATAAAAATGAGACCGGAGGAAAAAATGACGAATTTTAAATATGACGAATCCAACATACAGGTTCTGGAAGGACTCGAAGCGGTCAGAAAACGACCGGGCATGTACATCGGGTCCACTTCATTGAGAGGCTTGCATCATCTGGTGTATGAGATTGTCGCCAACAGCATCGATGAGGCACTGGCGGGACGATGCGACAAAATAGACATCTTCATAGACAAGGGAAACATCATCACCGTCATTGACAACGGAAGCGGGATTCCGGTGGGAAAACATCCTAAAATGGGCATTCCCACCGTTGAAGTGGTGCATACCATCCTTCATGCGGGAGGGAAATTCGGAAGCGGCGCATATAATTTTTCCGGCGGTCTGCACGGGGTGGGCGCTTCCGTGGTGAACGCTCTTTCGGAATATATGGAGGTGGAGGTCAAAAGGAACGGGAAGGTTTACTGGCAACGGTACGAGAGAGGAAAGACCGTTTCAGCCCTGGAGGAAAGAGGATCCACCAATGAAAGCGGGACAAAAACCACCTTCAAGCCAGACGGAGAAATTTTTGAGTCCGTTGAGTTTGATTATGAGTCCATGCTGGTGCGCTACAGGGAAATGGCCTTTTTAAACAAGGGCATCACCATCAGGCTGGTGGACAGAAGGGAAGAAGAGATCGTCAATGAACTCTGTTATGAGGGCGGCATTGCTTCTTTCGTCAAGTACCTGGACAGAAGCAAGCAAAGCCTTCACGGGGAACCCATCTATATTTATTCGGAAAGGGACGATTCCATAACAGAGATTGCCCTCCAGTACAATGATGGCTATTCTGAAACCCTTTTCAGCTATGCCAACAACATCAACACCATGGAAGGTGGGATGCACGTCACGGGGTTCAAGTCTGCACTGACAAAAGTATTCAACGATTATGCGAGAAAGATAGGCAATCTGAAAGAAAATGACAATAATTTACAGGGAGAAGATGTCAGGGAGGGACTCACCTGCGTATTGAGCGTCAAACTGCCCAATCCCCAGTTTGAAGGCCAGACCAAGTCAAAATTGGGAAACAGCAGCATCCGCACCTTTGTGGAACAGACCGTTAACGAAAAACTGGCAGCATTCCTTGAGGAAAACCCAAAGGAAGCGAAACTCATTCTGGAAAAATGCACCGGAGCGGCCCGCGCCAGGGAAGCGGCCAGGAAGGCCAGGGAGTTGACCCGGAGGAAGAACGTGCTGGAAAACAATACGTTGCCGGGAAAACTTGCCGACTGTTCGGAAAGGGATCCTGCCAAGTGCGAGATATTCATCGTGGAGGGGGATTCAGCGGGAGGAAGTGCAAAACAGGGGAGGGAAAGGAAATACCAGGCCATCCTGCCCTTGTGGGGAAAAATGCTGAATGTGGAAAAAGCCAGGATCGACGCCATTTATGGCAATGAGAAGATACAACCATTGATTACGGCCCTGGGCACCGGGATTGGTGAGGAATTCAACATCAACAACTTGAGATACCACAAGGTAATCCTGATGGCTGATGCGGATGTGGATGGATCCCATATCCGGATGCTGCTGTTCACTTTCTTCTACAGGCACATGAGGGCACTGCTGGAAGGAGGATATCTCTATATCGCTCAACCCCCCCTGTTTAAAGTAACAAAGGGTAAAGAGCATTTTTATGCATACAATGAGAAAGAACTTGAAAAACAGCTCATTAAGAACAACTGGAACCGAAAAGAGTGCGAGACCCAGCGCTACAAAGGCTTGGGAGAAATGAGCGCCGAGCAGTTATGGATAACCACCATGAACCCTGAAACAAGAATCATCCTCCAGGTGACCCTGGAAGATGCCATGGGGGCGGAAAATGTATTTTCCGACCTGATGGGCAATGATGTGATGCCAAGGAAGGAATTCATTGAAAAGCATGCCAAGGAAGTGATAATCGAGAACCTCGGCATCTGAAATGTTTCACATGAAACATTTATTTGCTATAATCATAGGATACTCAGGGAAGGGGGACATGCAATGGCTAAAAAAATTGCAATCGCCAATCAAAAAGGCGGGGTGGGTAAAACCACCACTGCAGTGAACCTGAGCGCAAGCCTGGCCTATTTGGGAAAAAAGACATTGCTCATCGACAACGACCCCCAAGGAAATGCCAGCAGCGGGCTGGGTATTGACAAATGGACAGTGAAAAACTCAATATATGAAGTTCTCATCAATGAGTTGGACATGAATACAGCCATCCGGGAGACCATGATGGAGAACCTGCACATTTGCCCCGCCAACATCCACCTTGCCGGTGCGGAGATTGAACTGGTGAACCAGATGACCCGGGAAGCCAGGTTAAAAGCTGCCATCCGCAACATCAAGACCCCATATGACTACATTCTCATCGATTGCCCGCCTTCCCTGGGACTGCTTACATTAAACTCCCTGACGGCCGCAGATACCGTCCTGGTGCCCATCCAATGCGAGTATTATGCCCTGGAAGGACTTTCACAGCTGATGAAAACCATCAGCCTTGTGAAAAAACACCTGAATCCCGACCTTGAAGTGGAAGGAGTGGTCCTCACCATGTATGATCCCAGGACCAATCTGTCCCTGCAGGTAGTGGACGAAGTAAAGAAATATTTCAACGATAAAGTATACGGGACCATCATCCCAAGGAATGTGAGGCTCAGCGAGGCGCCAAGCCATGGGATCCCAATCATCCTGTACGACAAGATGTCCAAGGGAGCGGAGAGTTATATCAACCTGGCAAAAGAGGTCATAGCCTGTTCGGAGGGGAAAAGCCGATGAAAAAGGGACTGGGAAAAGGCCTGGGAGCACTCCTGGAAATCACAGAAGAGGACATCAAGAGCGTCCTTGAAATGGACATGGACCTGATAGACCGGGATAAGAATCAACCCAGAAAGAGTTTCGGGGAAGAAGAAATCGGCATCCTGGCGGATTCCATTGCCCAAAAAGGCGTCATCGTACCCATCATTCTTCGAAAGACGGGAAGCACCTATACCATTGTGGCGGGGGAAAGACGCTGGAGGGCTGCCAAGAAGATCAATCTGAAGACCATACCCGCCGTCATACGGGAATTCTCCGACAGGGACATCCTGGAGATTTCATTGATTGAGAATGTGCAGAGAAGAGATCTGAACTGCATCGAGGAAGCCAACGCATACAAGAGGCTGTCCAATGAGTTCACAATGACCCAGGAGGAGATTGCAAAAAGCATCGGGATGAGCCGTTCCGCGGTTGCCAACAAACTGAGGCTGCTGGAACTGGACATGGAAATAAAGTCCCTCCTCGTGAAGGGAGCCATCTCAGAAGGCCACGGACGAGCCCTTCTGGCCATTGAGGACTCCAAAAAGAGAAAAGAGACGGCAAATGCCATCGAGGAGAAAGGCTGGAGCGTCCGGGACATCGAAAAAATAGCCCTCCTGGAAAAGAAAGAGACAAAAACCCCGGAAAAGAAGATAGAGTTTGAAGAAGAATTCAAATATGTGGAGAACTCATTGGCAAAGAAATTCGGGACCAAGGTAAACATCACCAGAAATTCAAAAAAAGGGAAAATCACCATCCATTACTACTCAATGGAGGGGTTGAACAGGATCCTGGACATCATGAAAAAATAGGAATGTTTCACGTGAAACACGGAGGAATAAAATTGGAAGAATATATGCTCATCACCATCATCCTGTCCTTTTCCACGGCGTTGCTCGTAAGCTCAGTGGTTTCTTTCATCATAGGCAGGAGAAAAGCCTTTAAAAAAATCAACAAGCTGCTTAAAAAAGCCGGGAAAATGAAGAACATCACCCAATTGACGCGAACCATGGCGGAAATCTTGGAAAAAAACCAGGACCAGCATCAGCAGATTGTGGAAAAAATCAATGAACTCGACGCATCCAGCATCAAAAGCATCAAAAAGGTGGCTTATGAAAGATATGACGCCACCGAGGACATTGGAGGCCATATGAGCTTTTCCCTGGCCCTACTGGACGAGCAGAGCACAGGGATTCTGCTGACAAATATTTATATGGGGGACCGGACCTTCCTTTATCTTCGGGAAGTGAAGGAAGGCCAGTGCAGCCTCAACATATCCGATACAGAGAAAGAGGTCATACAAAGAGCCAGGGAAGCCTCATGATATTGACACATCAGACATAATTTGCTATATTACTTAATGCATCTTTGGAGAGATGGTCGAGCTGGTTTAAGGCACCGGTCTTGAAAACCGGCGTAGGGGTGACTCTACCCTGGGTTCGAATCCCAGTCTCTCCGCCATTATGGAGAAGTACCCAAGTTGGCTGAAGGGGACGGTTTGCTAAATCGTTAGTGGGGGTAACTCCAGCCCGGGTTCGAACCCCGGCTTCTCCGCCAAAATGGCCCTGGA
>JAWOHX010000140.1:0-6939 GCA_046484975.1 Clostridia bacterium | reverse complement strand
GCGGTCGCGGGCTTTGGTGAGCGTTTGCGCCCGCGCCATTCGCGCCGTTCACCGCGAAGAGTGGGAAACGGCCGAAGCCCTGCTGCACGAAGCCAAAACAGCCGCCGCCAGTTTGACGGCCGGGGTCGAAGCCTATCCCGCCCTATTTCACGCCGGCTACACCCAGGACGCGCTCAAGGAATATGTCGAAGCCGAAATCAGCTACGCCCTGGTGCGCGATCTTCCCTTGCCGACGGTCAACGGCTTCCCCGACAAATTCAAAGGGTATGTCACATTGAACATGAATTACAAGGACAGCCTGTTGGATGAACTGATCCGGGGAGAGGATAACAACCTGAAGCTGGGAATCAAGCTCCATGTATACCGGCAGAAGTATGAGATGGATGATGAAGCACTCATCCCTGTCTTCCAGCATCTCAACCGGAGAAAGGCCATCTGCCTCCACCACTATTTCGGCCCTGCAGAGAAGCTGGAATCCCTGCTCAGGGCTTTTCCTGACATCGTTTTCATTGAAGGGCATTCATTGAATGAATATGACCATCTGGTCCGGAAATACGATAACCTTTACATCAATACCTGCGCCCAGTTGGGATACCGTCGGATTGAGGAGCATGTGCGAATCATCGGCTCAGAAAAAATCGTTTACGGATCGGATTTCGTGGCCCTGGATCCTTCCTTTGGTTTCGGCCCTGTGGCATATGCAAAAATCACAGACCTGGAAAAGAGAAACATACTGGGGCTCAACATGAAAAGAATCCTTGACCGAATCAAGGACTAATGGGCATAGACATACCAAAGATGCTTCAATGCGATTTCCTGGAGTTCCAGGACTTTTTCATATGTCTGTCCCCGGTGGCCGGCCATCTGGTAGCAAGGTCGGAACCGCAGGATGTGAAGAGGTATTTTTTTGTCCAGCGAAGCCAGCCACCGGGCCAAGCGGTCCATCTCATCCAGGCCGTCATTGAGATCCGGTACCGCAAGGAAGGTGATTTCCACATGGCATCTTTGGCAGTATGCCTCAATGCTCTCTTTTACATGGCAAAGGGTTCCCTTGCATACTTTCCGGTAGAAATCCTCCTGGAATGACTTCAGATCGATGTTGGCCGCATCCATGTGCTTCAACAGCTCTTCCAGTGGTTCCCTGCATATGTATCCGTTGGTCACCATCACGTTTTTCAATCTCCGGGCCCTGGCCAGCCGCGATGTCTCCCGCACATATTCATACCATATCCCCGGTTCATTGTATGTATAGGCGATGCCCAGGTTGTTCTTATGGCTCAATGCCTGCTCCACCAGCTGTTTTGAAGTGATGGTGTAGAGGCGGGGATTTCCATGGGCAATCTCATGGTTCTGGCAGTAGCTGCATTTCAGGTTGCAACCAAAAGTGCCCACGGAAAGGATACTGCTTCCGGAATAGAACTTGTAGAGGGGCTTTTTTTCAATAGAATCCATGGCGATGGCAGATATCTTGTCATAATTCAGCGAATACAACCTGCCATCCATGTTTTTCCTCGCCCTGCAAACCCCTGTCTGGTCTGGGGACAGGACACAGCGATGGGGACATAAAAAGCACTGCACCTTCCCGTCACCTTGTTTTTCATAGTACATCGCCTCTTTTATTTGTGCCTCACCACCTCGAATCTTTGGATCGTATAGCTCTCTTCCGGAGAAATACCCGCTTTGTACAGGGCAATCTCCAGTTGTCGTTTCACCGTGTCCACTCCTTCGATACTTGGAAGAAGCAATCCCCTTCGGGGCCCTTTGGATACGATGACGCCATATTTTTCAGGGTTCAGTTGTCCGATGTCCGATATTTCCTCCGCCTCGTGGAGGATGTCCACCGACAGGTCAAGTTCCATCAACTCGTATTCCTTGACGGGTTCAAACCGTGGGTCTTCCGCAGCAGCCTGGATGGCATTCGTGATGATTTCACTGGCAATGTTTTCCATGGAAGGAGTGATGGTACCGATGCATCCTCTCAGTGATCCTCTTTTCTTGATGGAGACGAACACGCCGCTTCGTCCCTCGTACAGGGTTTTTTCCAGTCCCTTTGGCACATTCATCACCTTATTGGTTTTCACATAGGTCTCAATGGCTTCCCTGGCCAGTCTCAGATAATCGTTCTCATTGTTTTTCTGGACTTCCAGCACTGCGTTCATGTATCCTACCCCGAATGGCCCTTCATAAGAAAGAATGGTATTTTGGGTCTCTTCATCGTCCAAACATCCCAGCAGCATGGCTATGGGCCGGTGCCCGCATTCACCGGCATGGCTACGAATGTCCTCCGGACATTCCAAAAATTCCTTGCGCCGGTCATTTTCAATGCAATCCTTGACAAAGGCATCGTAGATCATGCCCTTTTCGTCGTACCCTGCCGGGGCATCAAAAGTCAACCGATGGGAAAGGTCTGCGCTGGCAATCACACAGAAGTCATCATGTTCCTGGGCGACGGCATGCTTGAGGGCTTTTCCCGCCGCATACAACTCCATGGACCCCATCATGCCAATGGTGATGTGGATAAGCTCAAAATCCTTGGTTTTCTGATGAATGAAATACAACGGGACAAGTGCTCCATGATCCAACTCATCCTGATAACGGCCATTGTTGGGAACACAAGCAACCCCTGCCTTTTCGATTTCCTCCATAATTTTCCGGGCCAGCACCAGATTATTGCGAAATCCCAGCTGAACCCGCGCCGCATTGAAATTCGCAAAACTTCCTTTCAGTTCTTTTAGCATGTTGATACAAACCGCATCGTTGAATACAGGTCCGTGGGGCGTGATGACAATCAGAAGCTTTGGACCGATTTCATGAATCTTTTCGGCCACGGATACACATCCCTGGATGGTGTGCGTTGCTTTGGCTTCTCTTCCCATACCAATCTCAGGGATGATGATGGGAGGATGAGGCATTATAAATCCTGCTTTCATAATGTCTTCCTTTTCAGGAAAGAGCCTGTAAAGGCTCTTTCATCTATATGGTCGCCAGATTTTCTTTTTTCCCGGTCTTCAGGGACTTCACCGTGGCATCCATCATATCCATGACTTCAAGGGTGTCCAGCAGGGCCACAGGTTCCGGCCCCCCCATGAAGAAGGCTGCAATCTCATCCAACAGGCTTTTGTATGCCTTGTCCATATTGACAGCGAAGGTTCTGATGGTATCTTTGCCTCGCAAAGTTCCTCCATATACAAAGGCATCCTCGGTCAATTCCACGATGCCACGCCGCTTGTTCTCATACTCTACCGTCACGACGACGCCGATGTCGTCTTTGATGGCCTGGACGCTCCTGGCCCCTCTTCCCATCAGTTTCTGAAGCATCTCAAAGGTGTGGACGCCATACCAGATCACAGAATCCCCGGCAAGAGCAATTCCGAGTGGGCCCAGCACGCTGCAAGTCATGGGGTCTTTCATCTCATCCGAGAGCCCGACGACCTCGGGGACGAATCGCAGAGAGGAGGACGAGAACACCTTTGCCTGATGCATTTTGGCAATCTCAAAAATTTTAATTCCGTTTTCAATGGTATCGGCCAGAGGCTTGTCCAGGAACATGGGTTTTCCGAGTTTCACGGCTTTTTCAAAATAAGCCAGATGAAGGGACGGGTCGTTGATTTCCAGCATGATGGCATCACAGTCCCGCACCGCTTCCCCGAAATCTTCCGTCACATGCACGCCCCATGCCTCCAGCTGGGTCTGCCTGGCATCAAGCCCTTTTTTGTCCTGGAAGGGGGTTTCAAATCTCATGCATGAAACAATACGGAGGCCCTTTACTTTCTGGTCCTCCGGGCAGTCGGGAGCCTGGGTCCTCATGGCAAACTGGATGGAATGGCTGGAATCCAGCCCAATGATTGCTACTTTCAATTCTGGCATGCGCATCCTCCTCTGATCAATTCATATTGTCCTGTTTTCAGTTTATCACCCCCTGCCCGGGAGTTCAACGAAAACCATCAATCCTTTACTCATATACCGCAGAAATCATGGCCATGTAATTTTCTATGGGGACATAGGACGGGATGCTGTTCCCAGAACCTAAGGCATAACCTGTCTTTCCCCGGCAAAGCATGTCCCTGCTTCTTTCATGGACCTCCTCCGGACGGCTCCTGCAGACGAAATCCAAGTCAATGCCTCCCAGCACGGCAATTTTTCCTTCCAGTTCCGCATATGCCTTTTCCACTGGAAGGATGTTGTCCTCGTAGGAATGCTTAGCGTCATATCCCAGGGTGTTTATGATGTCTCCCATCACTTCCCTCATGTTGCCGCAGGAATGAAGGATGGCGGGCTTGCCTGCCTGATGGATGGTGTTGACGATTCTACGGTGCCCGGGAAACACGTATTTCTCCATGTTCACATAGGAAAGCATGGTCTGTGTGTTGAAACCCCAGTCGTCATTGGAGATCACTGCACAAACATCCTCCCGGTATGAGACATTTTTATAATATCCAACCAGGATATCCGTTACTTTTTCGAAGATGTCTCCCAGAAGAACGGGATCATCGTAGTCCATGTAACACATATTGTCATAACCGGTGATCCCGATGGCATTCTCAAGGATGCCACCGGGCCCATATGTGACCATCCGCATCCCGGGGACCAGCCTTTCGCTGACATAATCCAACCTGGAGTAGTCATAGTCGTCCGGATCCGGCCAGGGGTATGCATCGAACGCTTTCCTGTCCGTGACGAAATCCCCGTCGTTCAGGGAAACGGTGTCCTTGCGGTGTCCCTTTTCCCTGGTGATGACCATGTTTGTTCCCATGAGGGCGATATAGTCATACCCTGCCACGGCGTTGGCCATCATCCTGTAATACTGGTATTCATTGTCCGTCCTGTACTCCAGTATTTCCTTCCCATTCAGGAAAGCATACAGGTCATCATTCAAAAAAAACTCAAACAAGGTGGGGCGGTCCGGTTGGTTTCTTTCAAGGACTTTGAGCAGGTTCCTGTAGTCCGGGGTCCTCGGGGTTTGTCTGATGTCATATTTCATGGGGTTTTCCTCCATGGTTTCAGTATATCCGAAGGCCTAAAAAAATGCAAAAATAAAGCCTCTGCTTGAAAGGCAGAGACTTTGTCTGTTGGTATCCTTTATTTCGCTTTGGCGACATACTTTAGATTCTTGCCATCGCATGCGTTCTCCATGAAATTCTCATCCGCATTCGAGATTTCGACCGTTACCAGGATATACCCTTCCGTAATCAGATTCTCCCAGAAATGCATGCAGTCCTTCTTGTTGAATCTGTTCTGCCTGATGAACTTCCCAAGTCCGGAATAAGTGGTACATTTCTGTGTCACACCGTCTTTGATCTGCTGGTATTCCTCCTTGGGTTTGGGCATGACCATTTTCCCGCTCAATATCTCATCAAAAGTTTTCTCAAAATCTTTAACGGCAAGGACATGTTTTTCTTTCTTAACTTTTGCCATAGGTATTCCCCTTCCTGAATGAACATATTTTTATGTATACCACATTATACCACATCAGCATTGATTTTCCATATGAATATTGTCGAATTTTTAACAGCATTTTTTGTATAGATTCACCATATGGTCCTTCTTTTTATTTTTTTCAGCCGCATTTTGAAAATCCGCAATACCTGCAGATCATGCATCCTCCCTCGTGTTCGATGGGTTTCCCGCATTCCGGACATCTCATTCCGCCAGGATTTCCCTCCGTGTCTGTCTCCGCCGGCAAGTGGGCATTTTTGCTTTTTGTGTCATTCATCAGGGCCACTTTCTCAATCAGTCTCCCTATGGCATCCGGGCAGGAGAGCACCTTGAGATCCTTTTGGCGGATGGTGGAAGAGCAGCGGATTCCCTTCAACTGCTCGACGATGGCCTTGACATCCATACCCGACCGTAGGGATATGGAAACCAGCCGGCTGGTGGCCTCAGACTGTGAAGGGCAGCCTCCCGCACGCCCCGTATTGGTGAAAACCTCACAGATATTGCCGTCCTCATCATAATTGACTGTGATATACAGATTGCCACAACCGATCTTGACCTTCTGGGTGAACCCTGTGGTCACTTCAGGCCTCGGCCGGGGTTCCATCCCCTTTTCCTCCTCGTCCTTGTTCACTTTCCCAATGTTCAGGACCTGATAATCCCGGCTTCCGTCCCTATACAAAGTGACACCCTTGCACCCCAGGGAGTAAGCCTGTAGAAAGACATCCCGGACATCATTCAATGTGGCTTCCTTTCTCAGGTTGACGGTTTTTGAAACGGCATTGTCGGTATTCTCCTGGAACACAGCCTGCATCCGGATATGCCATTCCGGGGAAATGTCATGTGCAGTCACGAATACCCTTCTTATTTCCTCGGGGATATCCTCCATATGGCTCAATGAACCCATACCAGCGATTTTCCTCATCATCTCCGGAGTATAGAAGTTCTCCTGTTTCGCCTTTTGTTCGAATACCGGGTTCACTTCCACCAGCTCATCTTTGTCCATGACATTCCGAATATAGGAAATGGCAAAAACCGGTTCAACTCCGCTTGAAACTCCGGCGATGATGCTGAGAGTGCCTGTCGGCGCGATGGTGGTGGTGGTGGCGTTGCGGATCATAATCTCCTTGTCCTTATAAATGCTTTTATCATAATACGGAAAAACCCCTTTGATCTGGGCAAGGGAAACGGATGCTTTCTTGGATTCAGTATTGACAAACTTCATGAGCTTTCTTCCCAGTTCAACCGCTTCCTGGGAGTTGTAGGGAATGCCCATGACATAGAGGGCATCCGCCCATCCCATGACCCCAAGGCCTATTTTCCTGGTGGACCTGGACATTCTGGATATCTCCGGATGGGGATAACCGTTGACGTCGATGACATTGTCAAGGAAATGAACGGCTTTCCGAATGCATTTCTTCAGTTTTTCATAATCGAACCCTTCCGCCGGGTCTTCCATGAGCATCTTGTAAAGATTGATGGATCCCAGATTGCATGATTCATAGG
>JAWOHX010000080.1:0-12038 GCA_046484975.1 Clostridia bacterium | reverse complement strand
TAACAAGAAATCGGCAAAAGAGGACATTTCTATGACACTGTCTCAGATTAAAAACAAGTTGGCTCAAGTATTTTCAGTAATCGGGTTATTGAACAAGAATCCACAAGAATTTGTAGATGAGCTTAGGAATAAACACCTAAAGATATTAGGGATTTCCACACAGGATATTGAAGATATAATTACGCAGAGAGCTAATGCAAAAGCTGATAAGAATTATGAAGTTGCTGATAAATTAAGAAATAATTTGTTGGACCAAGGCATTATACTCAAGGACAGCAAAGATGGAACAAGCTGGGATATTAAAGAATTATATGGTTTAGGAGATGAGTAAATCGACTCCATTGGTTTGCATTAATAAAATTTTTAATCGTTTATACCAACCATAGCAAGTTGATGAATTGGGTACTGTAAGAATCGTTAATATATTTATGTAAAGATAAGAGCCGGAAGGAGCATGAGCAGGAAACAGGCGAAAAAGCTCCTGGACCTTTCAGCATTCCGTGCATCCATGTAAGGCATATACTCCACCACCATGGATGCCTCGACCCTGGATGAGTGCGCCTATGCCTACAGGCCCATGGATGAGATCATCGACAACATGCGGGAGACGGCTGAGCTGGTGGAAGTGATCCGGCTCCTGTACAATTTCAAATCCGCAGAACAGCATCAGTACTTTTTCAGGTACTCATTGATTTCCCAGTCATGAATGGTGGATTCGTATGACTGCCATTCCTTTCTTTTAGAGGAAAGGAACGCGTTGAAGGCATGGTCCCCGAGGGTTTCCCGTATCAGGTCGTCCCCTTCCATGTGGCTCAGGGCATCATGCAGGTTGCAGGGATATTGCTCAATGCAATATTTTTCTTTTTTCTCCGGGGAGAAATGCCATGCATCCCCTTCGATCTCAGGTGGCGGCTGGATCTTGTTCCTGATGCCGTCAAGGCCTGCCGCCAGCATCACGGCGAAGACCAGATAGGCATTGGCAGTGGGGTCCGGCGTCCTGAGCTCAATCCGTGTCCCGTCGCCCCGGGCGGTGGGGATTCTGATCAGGGAGGTTCTGTTGCCGCAGGACCATCCGATGCTGTTTGGTGCTTCATAACCCGGTATCAGGCGCTTGTATGAATTCACCGTGGGATTGCAGATGGCAGCCATGGATTTGGCATGTTTGATCAATCCCCCGATGTAATGGATGGCGGTTTCACTCAGGCCGTTTCCGTTCCCGGGATTGTGAAAGATGTTTTTATCGTCCCGGAAAAGGGACTGGTTGCAGTGCATGGCGTTGCCATTCTCCCTGGAGAAAGGCTTTGCGATGAAAGAGGCGTACAAACCGTACTGGGCGGCGATGTTCTTGACAACCTGCTTGAAGGAGATCCACTTGTCTGCAGTGGCCAGGGCCTCGTCATATTTGAAATCGATCTCATGCTGCCCGGGAGCCACTTCATGGTGGCTGGCCTCGATGGAAAAGCCCATCTTCTTCATGGTCAGAAGGATGTCCCTCCGGGCATCCTCCCCCTTGTCCACGGGGGAGAGATCAAAGTATCCCGCAGTGTCATGCACGTCGAAGGAAGGGTTGCCCTTTGCATCCAGATGGAAGAGGAAGAACTCGCCCTCCGGGCCCACGTTCAGGACATAGCCCATGTCCTTCGCTGCCTTCAGCGACTTCTTCAGGATGTTCCGCGGACAGCCCTCGAAAGGCTCCCCATCCGGGCCGTGGACATCGCAGAAGAAGTGGGCGGTTTTTTCCTCCCCCGGACGCCAGGAGTGGATGTTGAAGGTCCCAAGGTCGGGGACCAGATACATGTCGGATTCCTGGACCCTGGCGAAACCGTCCACGGATGAGCCGTCGAACATCAAGGAACCATCCATGGCCTTGTCCAGTTCATCCTTGGTGATGGAGATGTTCTTGGCGAAACCGAAGATATCAACGAACTGCAGCCGAATGAACTCTATCTCCTTTTCCCTGACGATTTTTCTGATTCTTTCTTTTTCCAAAACAAATGGCCTCCTGCCCGGTTTTTCCAACCGGGGGTAAGAATATCACAGGCAGGCCTGCAGTGCAAAGAGCATGTGGGAGGCTGAGACACAAAGTCCCGCACTGTCATTGGATGTGGGGGAAACAGGGGGGGAATGCGGCGGGTTCCCCCGGAATCATCCCTGATGCAGGACTCCTTGGAAATCATGGCCTGTGGGTTCCTGGAAGATTCGGAGGCCAAAATGGGGGAGAACGGCGATGATGTGGTCGAAGATGTCCGCCTGGATGGATTCATAATTGACCCAGGCGATATCGTTGGTAAAGACATAAATTTCGATGGGCAGCCCATGCTCCCCGGAAGGAAGCTGGCGGACCATCTGGATCAGGCCGTCATGGATTTTCGGATGGTTGCCCAGGTAGTTTTGGACATAGGCCCGGAAGGTGCCGATGTTGGTCATGCGTCTTCCGTTGACCGGCTGGGAATCGTCGATGCCGTGCTCCCTGTTGTAGTCATCGATCTCCTTTCGCCTGGCCTGCAGGTATTCGGACAGGTAATGGATTTTCTCGAACCTGGCAAGCATTTCCTCGGTGCAGAAACCGATGCTGGTGGCATCGATATGGATGGAGCGCTTGATCCTGCGGCCGCCGGCCTGCACCATGCCTCTCCAGTTCCTGAAGGAATCGGATATGAGGGCATAGGAGGGGATGGTGGTGATGGTCTTGTCGAAATTCTCCACTTTCACGGTATGCAGGGTCACTTCCAGGACATCCCCGTCCGCCCCGTACTTGGGCATCTCAATCCAGTCCCCGATACGGAGCATGTCATTGGTGGAGATGAGAACGCCTGCCACAAAGCCCAGCAAAGTATCCTTGAATATGACCATCAGGACAGCGGACAAGGCGCCGATTCCGCTGAGCAGCAGCAAAGGGTTTTGTCCCAGCAGGGAGGCGATGATGAGGATGGACCCGACGATATAGAGGAGGATCTTCACCACCTGGATGTATCCCTTGATGGGCCTGTCTTTGCTTGGCCCGCAGATGCGGTAGATATCATCTGCTGAATTGAGCAGGGCGTCCAGGACCATCATGAAAATCAGGTAGATAATGACGATGACCGTTCTCTGTATGAAATCCTTCTGATCCGGAAAAGCGCTGGCAAAACCGTAGACCAACAGGGCGGGGACAAGATTGGCCAGCCGCCGGAACACCTTTTTCTCCAGCATGATGTTGTCCCAGCGGAACTTGTTTTTCCTGATGAAATGGCTTAAGGCACCCAGGATGATCCTCTTGGTGATGAAGTTGGAGACCACACAGATGAGGATGATGGCTGCAATGAGCAACAGGACGGAAAGGAAGTCCGCAGTGCCCTCCTTCATGCCAAACCCGAGCAGAATCCCGTGTATGCGTTCCGTCATCATTACGCTCTCCTTTCCCGTGTTTCCTATATCTTACTATATATCCCTTGAAAAAACATGCCAATTCCCCGATGGTTTGACATTGAAAATGAAAAAACGTATAATTTTCAATATAAACGGGTATATATCTTGCGTTGGAATTATTAAACAGACGGAGGAATTTATGAAGAATTTGAACGGAACGAAAACAGCGGAAAATCTGATGAAATCATTCGCCGGGGAGTCCCAGGCCCGCAACAGGTACACATATTATGCTTCTGTTGCGGACAAGGAAGGCTACAAGCAGATGAAGAACATATTCATCGAGACCGCCGACAATGAGAAGGAGCATGCGAAGAGGTTTTTCAAACTGCTCCTGGAAGGCTTCCAGGGGGACCTGCCCAAAACAGTGGCCATCCAGGCGGAATATCCCGTCGCCCAGGGGAACACCCTCGACAACCTCAATGCCGCCGCGGACGGTGAGAACGAGGAATGGGGCACCCTGTACCCCGACTTCGCCGAGGTCGCAGACCGGGAGGGCTTCCCGGAAGTGTCGAAGGTGTACAGGAGCATCGCCTCCGCTGAGAAACGCCATGAGACCAGGTACCGCAAGCTCGCAGCCAACATCCAGGAGGACAAGGTGTTCAAGAGGCAGGAGAAGGTCGCATGGAAATGCGGCAACTGCGGGTATGTCCATGAGGGGACAAATGCCCCTGAGCTCTGCCCCGCCTGTGCGCACCCAAAAGCCCACTTCGAGCTGTTCGTCGAGACCTACTGAGGGCAATGACATAAAAAAGCCACGGCAGACAATGGGATGCCGTGGTTTTTTCATGTTCGCAACCATGCAATTCCATGTTGAATTCAAGGCGGATGAAAGATATAATGTTCATGATGCGAATGAATCCGGGGGGGTGCCGCCATGAAAAGAAGAGACAGGGTCATGAGGTCATTGGAGTTCCAGGAAGAGAGAAGGGTTCCCATGGATCTGGGAGGAATGCGGTCCACCTCCGTGAGCTGCTTCGTGTATACCGCGCTCAGGGCCCACCTGGGCCTGCCGGAAGGCCTCCCCATGATCTACGATGACGGCCAGATGCTGGCCATCCCGGAACCGGACGTTCTGGACGCACTGGACTGCGATGTGGTCTTCGTGGACGGAACATACAGCAATGCATTTGATGAGAAAGACAAGTTCGAATACTATGATTTCAACAAAAGGCTGCCGGCCCTGGTCAGGGACAGGTCGGTTTACCGGGCGGAAAAAGACGGAACCATCCTGAGGGGGGACCAGAAGATGGCCCCCACGGGAACCGTGTTCAATGTGGAGCACGCAGGCCAGGTCTTTGATCTGGAAAACCTCTACATGCCCCTTCTGGCGCAGTTTGAATCCCAGATGAAAAGCATGCTTCTCACGGACAGAAGAGCCGAGGAAGTGGCGCTTTTATGCCGGAAGGTGAGGGAATCCACCGACCGCGCGGTTTTTCTGAACTCCTATGAGATGTTCCTGGATTTCGTTGGCGGGGTTGCCAACGGTTCAATGATCTGCCTCATGGAACCCGAATACATGCACAAGGTCAACCAGATCCGAATGGAGACCTACATCCAAAATTTTGAGAAGCTCGTCCCCATGGTCCGGGAGAACGTGGACATCATCCTGTCGGGCAACAACGACATGGGCACCCAGAACGCCACCATCGCCTCGCCTGAGATACTGGACGACATCTTCATCCGGTATTTCAAACAAGGAAATGAGGTCATCCACCGACTGGCCCCGGGAATGAAGACATTCCTCCATTGCTGCGGAGCCGTGTACAACCTCATGGACCCCATCATAGACGCCGGTTTTGACATCCTCAACCCTGTCCAGTGGACTGCAGGGGACAAGACCTACCGGCAGTGGAAGGACAAGGCCAGGAATCGGATTACCCTCTGGGGTGGAGGCGTGGACAGCCAGCACCTGCTGCCCCTGGGTTCCGTGGAAGAGATAGCGGGACAGGTCCGGGAAGTGGTGTCATACATGAAGAGGGACGGGGGATTTGTCTTCTGCAACATCCACAATCTCACCGCAGAAGTCTCGCCTGAAAAAATCCAGGCCATTTATGAGGCCGCAAAAACCGTCGTATAAGGAGACACCCCAGTGCAATCGACTCTTGCATTCCGCAAGGAAACCATATAACATGACAATATATGGAAATGAAGAATCTTTTTTCCAGGACTTTGCTTCTGCTGTCCCTTTCGGCCATGGGAGGGATTTATCTTGCCACGGGAGAAAACATTCTTTTCTGCGGGTTCCTTCTCTCAGCAGGGTTTTTTCTGTCTTTCTGGCATGGTAACAGGAAAAAAAACATTGCCATGGTCCTTGCAGTGCTCATTTTTTTCCTGGGTGCATCCTGGAGACAGGGATACATGGACGGCTTTCTGGCCGAAGAGAACGGGACATCAACCAAAATAGAGGGTAGGGTCACGGACATTGTCCGGGAAGAGGAGACAAGGACGGTTATCCATGTGAAGCTCCCAGGCTTGTTTCAGCCCAAGGTCAGGATGGTGGTGTATTGCGGATTGTTCTCCCCGATGATCGGGGATTGGATTGTGGCCAGGGGGACATTGGCCAAACCCGGGGCAAGGACCAATCCCGGCGGGTTCGATGAGAAAAAATTCCTCTATTCCAGGAACACGGCGGCCGTCCTCCATGTTCACCCCGGAAATTATGCCCTCTCCCCCGGTTCGGGCATCACCAGGGCAGCGGGGAATGTCTACCACCATGTCAAGGACATGTGCACGGACATGCTGGGACTTGAACGGGGAAACCTTCTTTCGGGGATGCTCATCGGTTCCAGGGAAGGGATTGAACCGGAAGTTTCCGAGGCGTTCCAGAAAAGCGGCCTCTCCCATACCATGGCCGTTTCAGGATCCCATGTGGCCTATCTGCTTCTTCCCCTTCTCGCGTTTTTTTCCCTGTTCGGCCTGGAACGGAAACGGTATTACTGGATGCTTTTCCTGATCCTAGGATTCTACATGTTCCTGACTGGCCTAAGCCCTTCCGTGGTGAGGGCGGGCATCATGGCCGGATGCTTCCTGCTGTCAGATCTCCTGTTGGAAGAGAGGGATTCCTGGACCTCACTTGGAATGTCCGCCCTGGTGCTCATGGCAGGCAACCCCTTCTGCATCTATGATGCCAGCTTCATCCTTTCCTATTCCTGTGTGGCAAGCCTGCTTCTGTTCCATGGGCCGCTGGTGGATTGGATGGGGTGCAAGGGCCCGGCAGGGAAAGCCCTTGCCATGACCCTCGCCGTCCAGCTGGGAGCCACCGCGGCCGGCGGGAAGCTTTTTCACACCCTGAACCTGTATTCCGTTTTCGCCAACATCAGCGTGTTTTTCATTCGCATGGCATTGTCGGTGCTTTCCATGCTGATGGTGGCACTGGGAAGCATTATTCCCTTCATGGGCCAACTGCTCTCATGGCCGGTGGGCGTGCTCCTGGATGCCGTGGAACTCACAGCACGGGTGTTTTCCTCCCTTCCAATGGCTTCTGTGAGCCTCCACTATATGCCCCCCTCGTTCCTGTTGCTGTATGTGTCGGGACTAGCCCTGCTTCTTCCCGGCAGGGACTGGAAAAAGGCACTGTCGGCTTTTGCACTGGCAGCAGGGGTGCTCGCCTGGAGCCTGGCGGCCACGAACAGCCACAAGGCCGTGTTCTTCGATGTGGGGCAGGCGGATGCATCCCTTGTGAAGGCAGGCGGGGGAAAAGACATCCTCATCGATACCGGAAAATACGCGCCTCTTGCATCCATCTCATATTTCAGCGGACAGGTGATCGATGCAGTCTTCATCACCCACTCCCATGAGGACCATCTGGGAGGACTGGAGCAGGTTCTCCGAAGGTTCACGGTGAAGACCGTATACCTGCCGGACATCAGGGACGGTGCCCTGGACAAGGCGGAGGAGATGTGCGTCAGGGAGGGTGTCCCGGTGCAGAGGGTCAGGGCAGGGGATTCGTTTCTCGTCGGGAAGACCAGAATCCAAGTCCTGCATCCTGATGAATATGAAGTTCAGTGTTTCAATCACGCGTCATTGGTGCTAAAATTGTCATATAACGGATACGACATCCTGTATACCGGGGACATCGAAGACGCGGGGGAGAGGGACCTGCTGGAGCTGGGGGAACCCCTGGGGGCCCATGTGCTGAAAGTCGCGCACCATGGATCGGACACATCCAGCAGCCAGGTTTTCCTCGGGAAGGTGAATCCAGCCGTTGGCGTCATCAGCACGGGCACCAACCGTTACGGCCATCCCTCACCGGAGACCATCGGCAGGCTGGAGGACCAGGGGACGGCTGTATTCAGGACGGATACCCACGGCTGTGTCACAGTGACCTTCCACCGGGAAGGCATCCGGGTGAAAAAAGGAGCACGATGAATTACGAGACCATCAAGGAACAGCTGAACAGCGGGGTGATCCATCATATTTGCCTGTTGTACGGGGATGAGGACTTCCTCATCGAGGCGCTGGTGAAGAGGATGGAGAAGCAGATCCTTGGGGACCGCAAGAATCCCATGTGTCACAATGTGTTCTCAGGCCCCTGCAATGAGGAGGATGTGGTCTCCGCCGTGAACACCTATCCAATGCTCAATGACTCCAGGCTGGTGGTCTGCAGGGACACGGGTTTTTTCAAGACAAGCAAAAAGAGGGACAAGCTTGCGGCCATGCTGGACGACATGCCCGGATTTTCCCATGTCCTGTTCCTGGAAAAAGAGGTTGACCGCACCAGCCCACTGTTCCAGCAGGTCCAGAAAATGAAAAAAGCATTCAGGATCGACCACAGGTCTGCTGAGGATATCATCCGGTACATCACGGAGAGGTTCAAGCGCAACAGGAAGATCATATCACAGGAGAATGCCCGCTTGTTTTTTCACTATTCCGGTGTCACCCTCCTGGATATCGAGTCGGATATCGAGAAGATCCTGCTGTATATGGGAGATGCCGCCCATGTGAAACCTGAACACATCGCGAATCTGTGCTCAGGCATCCAGGAGGCGAGAATCTATGAACTCTTCGATCAGGTCTGCATGCGGAACAAGGACAAAAGTCTGATGCTGCTCAAGAGCCTGCTGTCCAACAAGACACCCGCCCAGGTGATCCTGGTGTCATTGCATGGTGGTTTCATGGAGCTTCTGGCGGCCAAAGATGCAGGCGGCTCTGATGGGAGGCCGGACATCCGGCGCAAGGGATCTTTGGTGCCGGACTTCATTCTACGAAAAATTATGGAACGGTCCAGGAAGTACACTGCCGGACAACTGGGGGATGCCGTCAAGCTGATCTCCCATTGCGACGTATCCATAAAAGCCGGGGACATCCATGACGGGACCGCGCTGGAGGTGCTGGTGGCATCCCTGGTCATGCTGTGAGGGCGTGTCAGGTTCATAAAGGTTGAAACGGAGGAGAAGACATATGAGATGGAGCAGGGAACAATACATCGGGTTGGTGCATTCAAAAGAAACCTCCAGACAGATGTTTGTGGAGCTGTTCGGGCCCCTGGTGGGACTGGACCGGGAGTGGGTGGCGCAAGGGGCCACGGAAGAGGAAATCGGCATGACGGGTTTCGACTGGGATTATGTCCCGTATGTCAGTTGCGGGGGAAATGCGGACATCCACGGGGGAAAGGCTCCTGTGATCATCGAGGAGACCGATGAGCACGTGGTGTCGATGGACGCCCTTGGCAGAAGGGTCAAGCTCCGCAAAGGTTATGCCTCCATCCCGCTGCCAATGGATTATCCCGTGAAGGACATGGACGACTGGTTGAAAGTCAAGCCCCTTTATGAATACTCACCTCTGCGAATCGACTGGGATATGGTGGAGCGGGCGAAGGAGGAACAGGCCAGGGGAGTCTTAGTGGTGGCAGCGATGCCCGGCGGGTTCGACCTGCCCAGGCAGTTGATGGGGGAGGAGGAGCTCTGTTATGCATATTACGAGCAGCAGGAGCTTTTGCATGACATTCTGGAGACCGCCGGCAATACCGCCATGCGGGTGTTCGAGGAGGTGAGCGACCATGTGGTCATCGACCAGCTGAGCGTACATGAGGACATGGCCGGAAAAAGCGGGCCACTCATCGGTCCCGCCCTGATTGACTCTTTCATCAAGGACTATTATCTGAAGATCTGGAAGATGCTGGAAAGCAAAGGCTCCTCCATCTTCTCCCAGGACAGCGACGGGTACATGAACCCAGTCATCCAGACATTCATGGACTGCGGGGTCAACCAGATGTATCCCAATGAACCGGGTTCGGGGATGGACATCGTGGAGGTTCGAAAGAAGTACGGCAACGCACTTTCCCTGAAAGGCGGCATCAACAAGTATGTTCTCAAGGAAGGCAGGGAAGCCATCAGGAAGGAGCTGGAATATAAAATGCAGCCCCTGATGCGCCAGGGAGGCGTGGTTTTCGGCATGGACCATCGGATCCCAAACGGCACACCCATCGAGAACTACAGGTATTATGTGGCGTTGGGAAGGGAGATCCTGGGTATCGAACCCTTGGACGGGAAGAGAAAAGGCTGGATGAGGCAAGCATTCTAGCATAAAAAAAAGCCGGTTGGACAACCGGCTTTTCCATGTGTTTCTTTAACCCAGTTTATTCAATGCCGTAGCAAGCTTTGACTTGTTTCTTGCTGCCTTGTTTTTATGGATCAGTCCCTTGTTTGCTGCGGAATCCAATGCTTTCATGGCTTTCAAGACTTTCAGCTTGGCGTCTTCGGCATTCGTGCCCAAAGCAAGTTTGGCAGCTTTCAGGTCCTTCCTGAGAGCGGACCGTTTGGATGAATTGTTGAGGTTCTTCTTGGCTGAAGTCCTGGTCCTCTTCATCGCTGATTTGATATTTGGCAAAGCGTTTCACCTCCGGCTTTTGATTTCATCTATGGTATTCTACCATGTGGGCCGATGAAATGCAATAAAAAAAACAGGGGATGGACAGGGAGCGGATATGATATAATTTTACAGGGTGGTTATATGAAAGAACATGAACGAATCCTTGAACTGAAGCGTCTCCTGGATTACCACAACCACAGATACCATGTGATGGACGATCCGGAGATTACGGACTATGAATATGACATGCTGCTGAGGGAGCTCAAGATGCTGGAGGATGAATATCCCCATCTGGTCACCCCGGATTCCCCTACCATGCGGATCGGGGGCGAACCCGTCAGCGCATTCCGTAAAGTAAGCCATGAGGTGCCGTTGCAGAGCCTCAACGACGTGTTCTCGATGGAGGAGCTCCATGCCTTCGACAAGAGGGTCGGGGCCATGTTCAGGGATTACGAGTACGTGGTGGAAAGAAAGATCGACGGGCTGGCTGTTTCCCTGGAGTATAAAGACGGGATTTTCCAAAGAGGGGCAACAAGGGGGGACGGACTGGTGGGAGAGGACATCACCGGCAACCTGCGGACCGTGCGCAGCCTGCCCCTGAGACTGAGGGAACACCCGGAGGAGCTCATAGTCAGGGGGGAGGTATACATGCCAAACCCCGCATTCCTGCGGCTCAACGAAAGGCAGGAGGAGTCCGGGCAGAAGGTTTTCGCCAACCCTCGGAATGCGGCTGCAGGTTCCATGCGGCAACTGGACCCCGGGGTGACAGCATCCAGGGACCTATCCCTGATTGTGTTCAATATCCAAAAAATGACGGGAACAATCATTCCTACCCATTCCGGGACACTGGAGTATCTGGAAAAGGCGGGATTCCGGGCCAGTCCCGGCTATCGTGTCTGCAAGGACATCAGCGAGGCCATCCAGGCCATCGAGGACATCAGAAAATCCAGGGGGACATGCAAGTACAACATCGACGGGGCCGTTGTGAAGCTCAACGACCTTTCCCAGCGGGAGGAAATGGGTTCCACCGCCAAACATCCCCGCTGGGCGGTGGCATATAAATACCCGCCCGAGGAAAAGGAGACGGTGGTCAGGGACATCGTGGTCAACATCGGCAGGACGGGGGTGCTGACACCCAACGCGGTATTCGAGCCTGTGTCCGTCGACGGAAGCACCGTGGGGAAAGCCACCCTTCATAACCTGGACTATATCCGCCAGAAGGACATTTTGATCGGGGACCGGGTGGTCATCCGAAAGGCGGGGGACATCATCCCGGAGGTGGTCCACAGCCTCAAGGACAAAAGGACGGGAGGCGAGAGACCTTTTGAAATGCCCGGGAAATGCCCGGCTTGCGGTGGTGCCGTGGCAAGAGACGAGGACAAGGCCGCATACCGCTGCGTCAACATCGAGTGTCCCGCCCAGCTGGCCAGGTCATTGGAGCATTTCTGCTCCAGGGATGCCATGAACATCGAAGGCATGGGCAGGGGGATGGTGGAAAAATTCATTCGTGGAGGGTTTCTTGGGAACATTGCTGACCTCTACCACCTCCATGAACGAAGAACCGATCTGCAAGGGTTGGAGGGACTGGGTGAGAAAAGCGTGGATAACCTTCTCCGGTCCATCGAGAATTCCAAAACCAACGGTGTGGACAGGTTGTTGTTCGGCCTTGGAATACGGAACATCGGAATCGCGGGAGCCAAGGCCCTGGCGGCACGATTCAGGGACATGGAGGAGATTGCCGGGGCCGATCCGGGAAGATTTGAGGAAATCGACGACTTCGGTGCCATCATGGCCCGGAGCCTTCACCAGTTTTTCAGCAA
>JAWOHX010000134.1:0-15093 GCA_046484975.1 Clostridia bacterium | reverse complement strand
GAATCATCCCTCGCACAATATTCCTGATGCCGATGCCAAAAAAGTAACACCTGGACGCTGGCAAAATCCTGTGCCAGAAGGCCTCTCTGGGTTGTTTTGTTGTAGTACGGGGGGACGAGCAGGACCATATCCGCTCCCGCTTCCTGGGCATAACGGCTCAGGTGTACGGCATGGGAAGTGTCGTTGCTTCCAGTTCCGGCGATGACCGGAACCCTATTTGCCACCTGGGAGACGGCGAATGCAATCACCTTCTCGTGCTCCTCATTGCTCATGGTGGAAGCCTCTCCGGTGGTTCCTGCGACGACGATGGCATCAATCCCCTGTTCCAGCTGGAACAGGATGCTTTTCCCAAGCTGCTCGTAATCGACTCCTTTTGCACAGAAGGGAGTCACGATGGCCGTAGCCGCACCTTCAAAAACAGGTTTTCTGGACATAACCGCTTCCTCCTTCACTCTTCCCACATTTCAATCAATTTCTCTGCAATCTGGACGGCGTTGGTTGCCGCTCCTTTACGGATATTGTCCGCAACCACCCAAAGGTTGATGCCACTGTCCAGGGATTCATCCCTCCGGATTCTTCCGACGAAAGTCTCATCCTTGCCTGCGGCTGTGGTGGCCAGGGGATACACATTGTTTGCCGGGTCATCCTGAACAATCACACCCGGGGCATTTCTCAGCAGGTCCTTTAATTCCGAAATGTCGAAGGGTTTTTCAAATTCTATGTTGATGGATTCGCTGTGGCAGTCAAACACGGGTACACGGACAGTTGTGGATGTCACCCTCAAGTCAGGCAAACCCAGTATCTTCCTCGTCTCCCTGATCATCTTGTCTTCTTCTTTAGTATATCCGTTATCCAGGAAAGCATCAATATGGGGGATGCAGTTGTTGGCGATGGGGTGCGGGAATTTTTTCGGAGGATTTCCTTTCAATCCTTCGGCCAGATCCGCATATCCGGCCATCCCGGCCCCGGAAACAGCCTGGTAGGTGGAATAGACCACCCTCCTGAGAGTGTAGGCGTCATGCAGGGGTTTCAGGACCACCACTGCCTGAATGGTGGAGCAATTGGGATTGGCGATGATGCCTCGATGGGTCCTGAGGTCGCCAGGGTTCACCTCGGGTACCAACAGGGGAACAGAAGGATCCATCCGCCATGCGCTGCTGTTGTCGATGACAACCACACCCTTCTCCGCCGCTAAGGGTGCATATTGCAAGCTGGTGGAGCCGCCCGCTGAGAAGAGGGCAATATCCACACCATGGTTAAAAGAATCCGGTGTCAATTCAAGGACGGCATGCTCCTCACCCATGAAAGTGATGGTGGAACCTATGGAGCGTTTTGATGCAAGGAATACAATCCGGCCGATGGGAAGGTTTCGTTCCTCCAGTACCTTGATGAATGTTCTTCCCACCATCCCGGTGGCTCCGACAATGGCAAAACTATATTTTCTCATAGCAACCCTCCTGGTTTCATTATATAAAAAACAACTGTGCCGGTACAGGGTACCGGCACAAATAATTGAAATATTTGTGATAGCGCTCCATCATACCATATGATGACAGTCGCAGGGCTGTTGACCCGGCAACCAGGAAACAAGGGAAAGGAGGCCTTGTCGCCTTCGGCATTTTCCCCTTTCAACGGCTTTCCCCGCGTCTCCTGTCCCGCTCCGGCCGGCTACTGATGAAAAATGCACCTCTATCTGTCACTGCTAAATTTTAGTTGAGTATATCAGAAGGGTTTGCATAAATCAATAAAAAGAAGTATAATATTCATATATTTACAAAAGACAAGCCAGTGATATACGGAGGATTCCATGAGAAAAAAGAGAACCAAAACCATTCTGTCCATCTTGTTGGTTATGCTTTCTTTGATCGCCTTATTGCCTGGGACAACCGCATACGCAAACATCAGCCGTCCGGAGACCATCCGGATTGGTTTGTTTTACACCCACGGTTCCAAGGATAACACCTTGGATGACATCAATCTTTCCGCCATGGGAGGCATTGAGGCCGGTGTCCACCACAACAACAGGTTTGTGAAAGTGATCGAGACGGCCGGCATGATGACGGTGTCCATGGATATAAAGGGCAACGGCTACCATATCAGGCTGGGAACCAGCATGTCGGACATCCCCCAGCTTTTGGCAAGGCTGAACGAACTTTCCTCCATGGGACTGACGGTTTTCCCCGTTTGTGACGCCACCAACAACTGGCAGATATGGGAAGGCATGTATAACAGCAGGGAGGATGCGGAAGGGGCCATCAGCAGTTCCATCCTGCCAAAGCTTGGTGCAGGGAACTATTCCGTAGCCAACCCTTCCATCGACCGGATCATCATGAAATATGGAAACGGCTTGCCCGCCATCGCCAGTGAAAGTCCCACGGCATTCCTGGCGGCGGGTTCTGCATTCACCGGCAATCCGAAGACCGTGAGCATCAACGGAAGAAGATACAGGGGAAGACTGGAGTTCAGAAAAACACCAAACACCAGAATTACGGTCATCAACCAGTTGAAAATGTCAGAGTACCTTTACGGTGTGGTGCCTCTGGAAATTGGAACCACCAGCACACCATTCGAGGCGCTCAAAGCCCAGGCTGTCGCGGCCAGGACATATGCATTGACCTCCAGGCATTCTTCCCAGGGATTTGACCTTTGCAACACGGAATGCTGCCAGGTCTATGGCGGATATGATGTGGAGCACCTCTCCACCAACAATGCCGTGGACAGTACGGCCGGTGTCATTGCGACGTATTACGGCAATCTGGCAGTCCTTTACTATTTCAGCTCCAGCGGGGGAAGGACGGAGAATTCTGAGAATGTATGGTTTGCCACGGTCCCTTACCTGAGAGGAGTGGCGGATCCCTATGAAACCATCTTTTACTGGAGCTATACCTTCAACATCGCCGAGATGACGGAACACATGTCAAAATCAGGAAAAAACATCGGGACGGTTACCGATGTGAGAATCCTGTCCTCCAGTTCTGCCGGAAGGGTTTTGGAACTCATCATCGTTGGAACCAACGGGTCCACCATTTATTCCAAATCCAATGCGAGGACTGCCTTCCCCACCTTCCTGCCCAGCCAGATGTTCACCATCGGCAACCAGGCCACCTATACCGTAAAGAGCAGCAACAATACATTGAGCAACATTCAGCTTTCCGGCGCCGTTGTCCAGACCTCCTCATCCACAACCATGATCACTTCTTCATCCAATGTCATGGTGGCGGATGCCTATGGGGGAACCCGGACAGTGAACTTGAATCCGGTGAACACCGGGCAATTCGTCATCAGTGGAGCTGGGAGAGGCCATGGGGTCGGAATGAGCCAGATCGGGGCCATGGGCATGGCCCGGGCAGGATACACATATGAACAGATCCTGAAGCACTACTATACCGGCATTGAGCTGACACGGATTACTTATTACTGACGGGTACAGGAATGAAAAAAAACGATTTTCACTATACTCTTCCCCGGGAGCTCATTGCCCAGCACCCTGCGGAAAAAAGAGACATGTCGAGGTTGCTTGTCGTCCATGCGGATACCGGGGAAATTTCCCACGGACATTTCAAGGACATCCTGGAATATCTGGAGGACGGGGACTGTCTGGTTGTCAACGAAACGAAGGTCATCCCTGCGCGCTTGCTTGGAAAGAAAGTACCTACCGGCGGCAAGGTGGAATTTGTACTTCTGGAGCGGATGGAGAACGATGTATGGGAAATCCTGATGAAACCCGGCAGGAAAGGACGACCGGGAGGCGCGTTCACCTTCGGTGATGGGTTGCTGGATGCAAGGGTCCTTGCGACACTGGACCAGGGGAACAAGCTGGTGCAGTTTTCATATGAAGGGGTATTTGAGGAAGTCCTGGACCGGGTGGGAATCATCCCGTTGCCTCCCTACATCACGGAAAAATTGGAGGACAGGGAACGGTACCAGACGGTCTATGCAGCCAAGGAAGGGTCTTCCGCTGCTCCCACGGCAGGCCTTCATTTCACCAGGGACTTGTTGTCTGCCATAGAAAAAAAGGGGACAGATATCGCCCGGATCACCCTGCACGTGGGGGTAGGGACATTCCGCCCGGTGAAGGAAGAAAACATCGAGGACCATGCGATGCATTCCGAGTACTACAAAGTGGATGAGGACGCCGCCAGGTTGATCAACAGGGCGAGAAAGAACAAAAAAAAGGTTATCGCCGTGGGAACGACCAGCACCAGGGTGCTGGAAAGCATCTCCGATGACCAGGGGTTCGTGAAACCCTCGGAAGGGCATACGGATATTTTTATCTATCCTGGATACCGGTTCAAGGCAGTGGACACCCTTATCACCAATTTCCACCTGCCGGAGTCCACCTTGATCATGCTGGTCAGCGCCTTTGCAGGAAAGGACCTCATCATGAAAGCCTATCAGGAAGCCATTGACCACCGTTACCGGTTTTTTAGTTTCGGAGACGCCATGCTCATAAAGAAGGAAGTGCCATCGGATGAATGACCGAAAAATAAAGTTTGAAATCCTAAAGACATGCAGCCAATCCGGAGCCAGGCTCGGCAGGGTGACGACTCCCCATGGGAGCTTTGAAACCCCGGCCTTCATGCCCGTGGGCACCCAGGCATCCGTGAAAGGGATGTCTCCGGAGGAACTAAAAGACATCGGGACGGGAATTCTCTTGTCCAACACCTATCATCTCTACATGCGGCCGGGCCATGAGGTTGTTCGTCAGGCGGGAGGTCTGCATAAGTTCATGAACTGGGACAGGCCAATTCTGACCGACAGCGGTGGGTTCCAGGTGTTCAGCCTTTCCAAAATGCGGGACATTAAGGAAGAAGGTGTCATGTTCAAAAGCCATATTGACGGGTCAAGCCACTTATTCACTCCTGAAAAAGCAATTGAAATCCAAACCGCACTGGGAGCGGACATCATCATGGCCTTTGACGAATGCACCCCTTATCCTGCGGAACATGAATATGCAAAGCAGTCACTGGAACGGACCACAAGATGGCTTGAACGTTGCATCCGTGCCCATGACAGGGAGGATCAGTCCCTTTTCGGAATCATCCAGGGAAGCACTTATGAGGATTTGAGACAACAAAGCGCAAGGGAAATTACCTCATTCGACCTGCCTGGCTATGCCATAGGGGGCCTGAGCGTAGGGGAGGATAAGGACATCATGTATGCCATGCTGGAATGCACCCTCGCTTGGATGCCGAAGGACAAACCACGCTATCTGATGGGGGTAGGCAGCCCGGATTGCCTGGTTGAGGGAGCAGTGAGGGGAGTGGACATGTTTGACTGTGTTTTCCCCACCCGAATCGGGAGGAACGGGACGGTCCTGACTTACAGCGGGAGGAAAATCATCCGGGACGCATCTTATGCCCGGGACTTCTCTCCCATCGACGAGGAATGCGGATGCTATGTCTGCAGGAACTATACGAGAGCCTATATCCGGCATCTCATCAAAGCCAATGAGATATTCGGAATTAGGCTCACGACATGGCATAATTTATATTTTTTGCTTGACTTGATGGAGAAAATGAGACAAGCTATAAGGGAAGATAGGCTTTTGGATTATAAAAACAATTTCTTCAAACGATATATTTTTGGAAAATAAACGGAGGACACAAAATGGACTATTTATCATTGGTTGCAATCGTGCTGGTTTTCGGTGTCATGTATGCGGTATTGATCATCCCCCAGCGGAAAAGGGAAAAGAAAACCAGGGAAATGCTGAACGCCTTGAAAGTGGACGACCATATATTGACCATCGGCGGGATCAGTGGAGTGGTAAGAAACATCAACGAGGATGACGTGACCATAGAGACAGGCGTGCTAAGAACCCAGATCCTGATCAAAAAATGGGCTGTCAGAAGCGTCGAGACACCAACGACGGAAGGCTGAGGAAAGAAATGACACGGCAAAACGCTGTGTCATTTTTTTATACCCAGCGAAGAAATGAAAACCATTCTGTGCAGGACATCCGGATATGAAGCCCCGGAGGAGGTATGGATCTCAAAAGGGGTAATCACCACCCTGTTCGCCCGGATATATTCTTCTAAATCATCTCGATGGACATAACAACCCGGTGTGTCATCCAGGATATGATGAATGCCGTCTTGTTTTCCAAGGCAAATAACCACAGGGTCTTCCATATAAAGCAGAGTCCCGGGAATCAACATGTCATAAATTCCATTCCGTTGTTGTTACGAGGCCAGGGAGAGGTCAATGGAGATGCCGGGCATCTGTTCCTGTTCATTTGCATTCCGGGGATTTACAGTCTGAAGGTCCGAAAGACATCCATGACCAGTGCAGAGCAGTCCCTGGCGTTGTTCATGCCACCCCAACCATAGGGTTCCCCCAGGAATGTTTTCCGGTGGGATGAGTAGCCGGTCATGGTGGGGGCTGAGAAAAACATTGATGGCAGGCAAAGCCCCTGAAACCGGTGAAACCATGGCCAAGGCGATAAAAAACATGATAAGAAAGGGCTTTTTCATACTCAGGATTATATCACAGGAGAGGGTCAAGATAGTGTTTGTGGGTAAACATTTTTATGCTATAATGGGTTTGATATTCACCGGGAGGAGAAAAAAAGACATGAAACACATCAAAACCATCAGTAAACCGGAGCTTAATAAGAATCTGGAAAAAAAAGGTTGCGGGGAATGCAAGAATTCCTGCCAGTCTGCCTGCAAGACTTCATGCACCGTGGCCAATCAGGAATGCGAGAAGTAAATGATTCGGGCATATAAGAACCATTACCCCGTCATTCATCCCCAGAGCTATGTTTCCCCGGAGTGTACTGTCATCGGCATGGTGGACATAGGAAAAAACTGCAGCATATGGCCTGGTGCCGTTTTGCGGGGGGATGTGGACAGGATTATCGTAAAAGAAGGATCCAATATCCAGGACGGATGTATCATCCATTGCAGCCACGGCATGGAGACAATGATCGGGAAAAACTGCACCATCGGGCACGGTGCCATCCTGCACAGCTGCTCCATCGGGGAAGGAAGCCTGGTGGGTATGGGGGCTGTTCTCCTCGACGGATCCATCGTCGGGAAACATTGCCTCATCGCCGCGGCCAGCTTGGTCACACCCGGTACCGTGATACCTGATGGTTCCCTGGTGATGGGAAGCCCCGGCAAAGTGAAGAGGGAATTAAGTCTGGATGAAATATCCGGCATGGAGGAAAACGCTTTGGAATACCTGCGGCTGATGCAGGATTGCATAATACAAGAGGAGCGATGAATTGATCACTTTTAAAAACGTCAGGGACAACACGGAAATCAACTGTTTGCTGAAAACCGCCGACAAGCAACTCAAGATTCTCGGATATACCGAACATTCCTTCAGGCACGTGGGACTGACGGCCAGGAATGCGGGAAGGATTTTATCGGAACTCCGCTACAACGAGAGGGAAATCGAACTGGCCCGGATTGCAGGATATCTTCATGACATCGGCAACGCAGTGAACCGGGTGGATCATGCTCATAGCGGGGCCATCATCTCCTATGACATTCTCATCCGCATGGGTATGGAGCCGGAAGAAGCAGCGGAAATCATGCTGGCCATCGGCCAGCACGATGAGAACACAGGTACCGCAGTGAGTCCCATCGCCGCGGCCATCATCCTTGCTGACAAGGCGGATGTGCACAGAAGTCGGGTCTACAACCGGGATATCCTTGCATTCGACATCCATGACCGGGTCAATTATGCCGTAGAAAGCTCGAAAATACTTGTGTCCCATGAGAGTAAAACCGCCACTCTGGACCTGATCATTGATACGGAGATTTGTCCTGTCATGGATTATTTCGAAATATTTATCTACCGGATGAACATGTGCAAGAAGGCAGCGGAGTTCCTCGGCCTAACATTTCATCTGATAATAAATCAAACCCATCTGCTTTGATTGTTGACTTGACTATTTATACTCTATATAATTATAAATAATGTATCGAAAGAGCAATGAATGCTCTTTTTTAGTTCTGACGGAAGGAGCACAAAGAGAATGCACAAAAAGCTGTGGATTAAATTTACCATTATGCTTGGCATCATGGTTTTCTTTGTCCTGACGGCAATCCTTGGAATGGAGGGATTGGGTGTCAACAGATTGACGGACATCAAATTCGGGATTGACATCCGGGGAGGGGTTTCAGCCACCATATACCCGGAAGTGGAGGACTTCGATGCGGTGACCAAGGAACAGCTGGAGACCGCCAGGAGGATTCTTGAGCAAAGGCTGGAGTCCAGGGGGACGTTTGATGCAAACATCACCACGGACCTGGAGAACAAAAGGGTAATCCTGGAGATTCCATATGCCAGCGGGGATGACAACCCCCAGAAAGTAATCGACAGCCTTGGCAGAATGGCACTGCTCACTTTCCGGGAAGTTGATCCTGATGAATACGTTATCGATCCTGTGACCAGACAGATTGTTTATACCCCCACAGACATGATCCTCATTGAGGGATCGGACATCAAAAGTGCCCAGGCAGTGCTTTATAACAACCAGCCGGTGGTCTCCATTGAATTCACCACGGAAGGAGCGGTGAAGTTTTCCGAGGCAACCAGGAGGCTCATTGGGAAGCCCATTGCCATCTACCTGGATGATACCCAGATCAGTGCACCGGTGGTAAATGCACACATTACCTCGGGGGATGCCTTCATAGAAGGCAGCTTCACTCCCGAAGCCGCCTCTGAACTGGCCAACTACATTCAATACGGAGCCCTGCCTTTCGGGCTGGTGGCCAGGGAAATCAACTCCATTACTCCCATACTGGGTGAAAGCGCCTTGAACGTGACACTCAGAGCGGCTTTGGTCGCCTTCATCCTGGTCGTCCTGTACATGCTGTTTTTCTACAGGCTGCCAGGCTTTGTGGCCAGCTTTGCGCTGGTGGGGTTGGTGGCAAGCGTGCTCTTCTGGGTTTCCGCTTTCGATGCCAGCATCACCCTGCCTGGAATCGCAGGCATTATCCTGACCATCGGTATGGGCGTGGATGCGAACGTCATCATCTACGAGCGAATCAAGGAGGAACTGAGAAACAAGACGGAATTCAGCGATGCCATCGACATCGGCTATAAAAGCGCATTTTCAGCCATCTTTGATGCGAATGTGACCACTCTGATTTCAGGGATTATCCTGTATACTCTTGGAAGCGGTCCCATCAAAGGGTTTGCCTTGACATTGATGATTGGCGTCATCATGAGCTTCATCACCGCCATCATGATCACCAAGCACATCATAAAAGCGTTGGCCTCCATCCAGAGTTTTAGAAACAATCGCTTTTTCGGCGTGAAGGAGGTGTTGAGATGATTGACTTGATGGGCAAAAGAAAGTACCTGTTCATCGCTTCGGCTGTTTTGATCCTGATTGGTGTTCTGTTTTTTGCCATCAGGGGAGGACTGACCTGGGACATCTCCTTTGAAGGCGGGACCGTGATAAAGGTGGAGATGGCAGACGACGATTTTGAAGTGGGTCCCATGGAAGACCAGATCAGGACATTCCTGGGCAGACCCGTATATACTCAGAAAGAAAAAACGTTCAATCCGGAGAACGGCGGAGAGGAAATTTCGCTGTTGACCATAAAAATATCCAAGGAGCACACCTTGACCAGCGCCGAAATCAACGGGCTATTGGATTTCCTGGACAGCAGCTACAACGTAAAAGCTGACACCATTCCACAGATACACAGCGTGGAACCTTTTATCGGGACGGAGATGAGGAACAAATCCCTGATGGCTGCCGGACTGGCCATATTGCTCATTGTCGTTTATGTGGGAATCCGCTTCCGCGTCATGTCCGGACTCCCTGCGGCTTTGTTCGGGATTGTTGCCCTTTTGCATGATGCATTGATCATGCTCTCAGCATATGTGGTTTTCAACATTCCCATCAATGAGGTCTTCATCGCGGCAATTCTGACGATCCTGGGATATTCCATGAACGACACCATCATCATCTATGACAGGATTAGGGAAAATACTGCATCCATGCACAAGGCTGACATCGAGACCCTTGTCAACACCAGTGCGGTTCAAACCCTGCCCAGGACCATCAACACCACGGTGACCACCTTGATATGCATCGTGAGCCTGTATGTGTTTTCTTCCATATACAATGTGACATCCATCCGGGAATTTTCCCTTCCCCTCATCATCGGGATTGTAAGCGGATCATATTCCTCAATCTTCGTGGCAGCTCCCCTTTGGATGCTGTGGAAAAAGAGCAATTTGAAGAAGAAAAGACTGGAAATGAGGTAATGGCATGGAGGAAAAGGGCTTGAGAAGGATGGTCCTTGATACCGACACATATAATGAAGTGGACGATCAGTTCGCTTTGGTTTATGCCCTTCTGTCAGAGGAAGTGAAATTGGAAGCCGTTTATGCGGCTCCTTTTCACAATGAGAGGTCATCAAGCCCGGGAGACGGCATGCACAGGAGCCATGAGGAAATCCTGCGGCTTCTGGACCTCATGGGATGTACCGGAGACGGGTTTGTCTTCAAAGGATCAGACCGCTACATGGGAAGCCTGTCGACCCCATGCAGGAATGCAGCTGTGGAGGATCTGATCAAAAAGGCCGGAAAATCCAACCCCGCAGACCCTTTGTACGTTGTGGCAATCGGTGCTCCCACCAATGTGGCCAGCGCTATCACGCTGGAGCCGGGAATCATGGAAAATATCATCGTGGTATGGCTCGGAGGAAACGCAAGATGCTGGCCAAGGCAAAACGAGTTCAACCAGAAACAGGATCTGGTGGCTTCCCGGGTCCTCTTTGATTCAAAAGTCCGTCTGGTGCAAATTCCATGCTGGCCGGTGGCTTCCCATCTAAAGGTCAGCGTGCCCGAACTGAAAGCCTGTATGGGCGATTCCCGCATTGCACATGACCTGGTGGGAATCGTGGATGAGGCCCTTCACGGAAACCTATGGCAAACCCGTGTCATCTGGGATATTTCCGCCGTGGCTTATGTGGTGAACCCCAGGTTCATGAGGATTCATTCCATCCACAGCCCTGTGCTGTGCGAAGACATGGTATACGCCCTGGACGAGACGAGACATTGGATTGATTGTGCATATTACGTGGACCGGGACGGGATTTTCGGAGACTTCTACAAAAAAATTCATAAGCTTCCCCAGGTTGTCTGAATCAATACTTGATTTTTCATTTCATATTGATATAATGGACATGACAAAGAATGTTATTTTATTAACAACAATTTTTTGACAATTCAACCTTCTTTTTCATCGATGCCTTTGTGGGGTGCAACAACATGATTTTTAAAACCACATAATTGTTATAGGAGGTATTTTTGCTATGCAGATCATGCGCATCATTGAGAAGCATAAAAAAGATCCGGCCAATCTGATCCATATCCTGCTTGATTATCAATCATTTAAAGAGAACAACTGTATCACCGAGGATGAGGTGACGATTATTGCAGATGAGCTTGGCATCACAAAAAGCAGGGTTTACAGCATCGTGACATTCTATACACTCTTTTCCATTAAGCCTAGAGGAAATTTCATCATCCAGGTCTGTGATGATGTTCCCTGTTATGTGAACGGATCTGTCAACATCATAATGGAGCTTGAGAAGCTGCTTGGCATTAAAATGGGCGAGACAACACCTGACGGTGTTTTCACGCTTGAGAAAACAAGCTGCATCGGATGTTGTGACAGATCGCCTGCTTTTAGGGTGGGGGAAGAACTGTACGGGGATCTTGACAGCCTGAAAACAGCCGGAATAATCGCTGAGCTTAGGAGGAAATACAATGAACACAGAGAATGATGAAAGCAGCATAAAGATCCTTACAAACAGGTGTGGGAAGATCAATGCTTTGTCTATTGATGAGTATATAGCATCAGGAGGCTTTAGTGCTCTTGCCAAAGCTCTTGATACACAACCGGCAGATCTGGTCAGGGAAGTCAAAGCATCGGGATTGCGAGGCAGGGGAGGAGCGGGATTCCCGACAGGTCTTAAAATGGAGGCGGTGTTTAATGCGGATGATTTTCCAAAATACATCATATGCAATGCCGATGAAGGAGAACCGGGAAATTTCAAGGACAAATACCTGATAGAGAATGACCCCTATCAACTCCTTGAAGGGATAATAATAGCTGCTTATGCGATGGGAGTCAATAAAGGCTATATATACATACGCGGCGAATACAACAAGCCTATCAGGATAATGAAAGAGACGATTGAAAATGCGGTTGAAAAAGGATATTTAGGCAAAGATATCCTTGGGAAAAACTATGACTTTGATATCGAGATAAAATCAGGAGCAGGATCATATGTATGCGGTGAGGAGTTTGCACTGATCGAATCAATCGAAGGAAAACCGGGCAGGCCAAAAAACAAACCACCTTATCCAAGTGTTTCGGGAGTGTATAACAAGCCTACGCTGATCAATAATGTGGAGACCTTTTCGAATCTTCCATATATCATTGGTAACGGAGCAGCAGTGTTTTCTGCGATCGGCACACCGACATCAAAAGGCACCAGACTTGTGTGTCTCTCAGGAAATATTGTCAACAGAGGTGTCTATGAAGTTGTTTTTGGGACTACATTGCGAGAAGTAATTTACGAACTGGGAGGCGGTATACCTGAAAACAGGAAAATAAAGATGGTGCAGTTGGGCGGCGCTTCCGGTCCGTGTATACCTCCTGATATGCTCGATTTGCAGATCGATTACAGGGAATTCTTCGAAAAGGAGCTTTCCATGGGATCAGGAGCTATAATCGTTGTTGATGAAAGATTCGAGATGCTTGAGCTGCTTCGGCATATAATGAGATTTTTTAAACATGAATCATGCGGCAAGTGCACGCCTTGCAGAGAAGGAAACCGTCAGATCCTTCGGCTGTTATATAAATTCACTTCGGGAACTGCAACTATGGAGGACCTAAAACTCTTAGAGACTGTCGGAAAGGTGATGTATGAAACATCATTCTGCGGCCTGGGACAGGCAGCACCTACAGCGATAATGACCACCATAAAGTATTTCAAGGATGAATATCTCGCGATGATGGGCAAACCAGATCTTGTCTCCAAAATGTATTCGGGGGTGACAAATTGATGAAGATGGTAAATATCACGATAAATAATAAGAAGGTGTCGGTCCCTGACGGGATAAACATATTGAATGCCGCAAAGCAGGCAGGCATAGAAATACCGACTCTTTGCCATCATCCCGACCAAAGTATCAAAGCAAACTGCAGGGTATGCATCGTTGAAGTGGAAGGCAGCAGGACGCTTCCAAGCTCATGTTCTACTTCCATACAAGAGGGTATGGTCATCCATACCAATTCTGCAAGAGCACTTGAGGCAAGAAAAGTTATTATCGAACTGTTGCTTGCAAACCATGATGCTGACTGTCTTACCTGTCACAGGAACTTAAACTGTGAATTGCAAAAGATCGCCGTACAATCCGGTGTCAGAGTCAATCGTTTTGAGAATGTGCTTGAAATGAAGCCGGTTGACTTAAGCAGCCCGTCCATTGTACGTAATGCCAATAAATGTGTAAGATGCGGAAGATGTGTTGAGATCTGCAGAGACATACAAGGCGTCAACATCATCGAATCGATTGGAAGGAGCACTGATATAGAGATACTACCGGCATTTGGGAAGTATCTGTCGGATGTTGCATGTACGGCATGCGGGCAATGCTCTACAGTATGTCCTGTCGCAGCGATATATGAAAAAGAAGAGATCGACGATGTGTGGGAAGCCATAAACGACCCTGCCAAGCATGTCATCGTGCAGACTGCTCCGGCAGTCAGGGTATCGATCGGTGAGGAATTTGGAATGGAACCGGGAGGGATAGTCACTGGCAAACTTGTCGCAGCTCTTAGGAGACTTGGATTTGATAAGGTTTTTGATACGGATTTCACCGCTGATCTAACAATCATGGAAGAGGGACATGAATTGCTCCAAAGGCTCAAAACCGGAGGGACTCTTCCAATGCTGACTTCATGCAGCCCGGGGTGGATAAATTATATAGAGCAGTATTATCCGGAGTTACTGGGGCATGTATCAAGCTGCAAGTCGCCTCAACAGATGTTTGGCGCACTTGCCAAAAGCTATTATGCCCAGGTAATGGATATTGATCCAAAAAATATTTTTGTAGTTTCAATAATGCCTTGTACCGCAAAAAAATATGAGGCAAAAAGACCTGAGATGAGCGTTGACGGCATAAATCAGGATGTTGACGCCGTGCTGACCACAAGAGAACTTGGAAGGATGTTAAAACAAGCCGGTATCGACTTTGGCAGTCTTGAAGATGAGGAATATGATGAACCTTTTGGGATCACAACTGGTGCAGCAGTTATATTTGGTGCAACAGGTGGAGTCATGGAAGCAGCGCTTAGGACCGTATATGAAGTTGTGACTGGCAAAACTCTTACCAAGCTTGATTTTCATGCTGTAAGGGGACTTGGCGGTATCAAGGAGGCAGAGGTCGATCTTGACGGTACTAAAATCAAAGTAGCAGTCGCTCATTCACTCGCAAACGCTGGAAAGATAATGGAAATGATCAAACAGGGAAATGCCCCTTATCATTTCATCGAGATTATGTGCTGCCCCGGAGGCTGCATCGGTGGCGGAGGCCAGCCTTATCATACAACAGACGAGTTAAGAGCCAGAAGGATTACTGCCACTTATATGGCTGACAGAGGGCTTCAAATCAGAAAGTCCCATGAAAATCCTGCTGTTGTGGCATTATATGATAAGTATCTTGAGAAACCGCTTGGGGAAAGATCACACCATCTTCTGCATACCCAATACAAAAACAGAAAACAGTAGTACGATGTATCATAAGTGTTATGTTAGGACAAAACGAAATACTAACCATTAGGAAAAAAGCAGGATATGAGGTATCAAAGGCTTCTCTGGGGACCTGGCAGGCAGGAGGCCGACAGGGTGAAGTATTTGATGAAATAGACGCAGAGGATATTCTCAATTGCTCGATAGGCCATGGCATCATTTTTTTTGATACGGCAGATGTATACTACAAAGTGATGAGTAAAAAGGCAATCGGGAAGGTATTAAAAAACAGGAGTGAAAGAATCATAGCAGCTACTAAATACGGCCGTGAGGTTTTCTGCCCCTGTTCTTGTGT
>JAWOHX010000081.1:0-2692 GCA_046484975.1 Clostridia bacterium | reverse complement strand
ATGATTTACAAATCAAGTCAACACATATACCAAACAATAGATTAACAGAAATTACCACGGATGTTCCATGCCAAGGTCCTGGGTGTTGATTCGCCAGCAGGCAGGGCTGTCCCCGGCATCCGGGGAATTGACTGGACGAAGTGGGCAGAATGACAACTTCATGCATGCACTGCATGAAAAAGCAACCGCCGGGGTCATTCACCCGTGCGGTTGCCTGGGATTTGCTGGTGCGCCATCAGGGATTCGAACCCGGGACGCCCTGATTAAGAGTCAGGTGCTCTACCAGCTGAGCTAATGGCGCGTAACAGCAGTTTTCATTTTACTCTCACTGCAGTGTTTGTGTCAAGCATTGAAATCACGGGGATTCACGAGATGGAACGGACCGTTCGAATGACTTTGACGAAGCCATGGAAAAAATATATAATGGTGATGCAGATTGCTTTAAAGAGGTGCTTTTTTGAAAAGAATTCTTGTTTTTGGATGTCCCGGCTCGGGAAAGACCAAGCTTGCCAAAAGATTGGGAGCTGCCACCGGATATGAAGTATTCCATATCCAGGACCATACATTGGAAAAATACACCCCGGAGAAACAGGAATTCTGGATCAAAGCCATAGAGAAAATCACAATGAACGATACCTGGGTCATCGAAGGGACCCAGATCATCACCTACAGCATCCGCATCAGCAGGGCGGACACTGTCGTGTTCCTCAACACCAAAACACTGCAATGCCTGAAAAACCTCATCCGTAGAAGTTTCACCGAGGATGACATCAGGATCACCTGCCAGATCATCAGAAAAATCCTCAGGTACAGGAAAAAAATCAAGCCGTACATTGAAAAGCTCATCAAGGAGCATGAGCCACACCTCATCATATACAGGATCAATTCACAGGAGGAGCTGGAAGAGTTCCTGGATCATGTCAGGCACAAAATCTGATGCGCCACATTCTTCTCATCGACATGAACGCCTTCTACATCACGTGCGAAAGTCTGCGCGACCCCCGGCTTGCGGAAGTTCCCGCAGCCGTGGCCGGTGACCCGAAGACGCGGACGGGCATCATCCTCACCTCCAACTATATCGCCAGGAAACAAGGGGTCCGGACGGCAATGACTTTGCATCAGGCCATGCAGGTGTGCCCGGGGTTGGTATGCGTGAAGCCGGACATGCCATATTACGACCATTGTTCGGAGGAGGTCTTCCGGATCCTGGAGCGATACTCCCCAATGGTGGAGAAAAGCAGCATCGACGAGGGATACGTGGATGTCACAGGCAGCCTGGGGCTCTTCGGCAGTCCACGGGACATCGCCGTGTCAATGATGGAGACAATCAAAGGCGAACTGGGCCTTCTCTGCTCCATCGGCATCTCTGAAAACAAATTCCTGGCGAAGATGGCAAGTGAATTCAAGAAACCCCTGGGGATTGTTGCCATGTACAAAAAAGACATAGCGGAAATGATGTGGCCCCTGCCCCTGCAGCGGATGGTGGGGGTGGGGAAAAAGACGGTGGACAAACTCAACCGGCTGGGATTCCATACCATCGGCGACATCGCCTTGTCCTCCAGGGAATTTTTAACCGGAACCTTCATGAAATACGGCACATGGCTGCACATGAAGGCAAACGGCATCGACGAGGAACCCGTCCTGTGCGGTTCGTCCGCCAAGAACGAATCCATTGGCAGAAGCACCACATTGCCACTGGACATCACGGATATCCTGGAAGCAAAAAAAGTCATCGCCATGCTGGCGGATGAAGTGGCCTGTGAGGCCAGGGGAAAGAACCTGAAAGGCAAGACTGTGCAACTGGTGGTGAAATACAGCGACTTCCATGTCATCACCCGCCAGAAGACCTTGGAATACACCCACCAGACCCGGGACATCGTCCGTGCGGGGCATGGCCTTCTGGAGGGAAACTGGGACCCCTATCGCCCGGTACGGCTCCTCGGAATCAGCCTCAGCCACCTGGACAGGTGTGCAAGCCAGATGAGCATGTTCGAAGAATCTGGTAAAGAGCATCAGGAAAAACTGGACAAAGCCATGGATGGAATCAGAAAGAAATTCGGGGACAAGTCTGTGGACCGGGGGAACACCCTATAGCGATATTTTACGTGCTTCCAGATAGAAGCGCTTCTCATCCGCATGCCCGATGGAAAAAGTCTTGACCGGGAAGGTCCCTTCCTCGATGATGGTCTTGAAAAAACCGGATTTGTCCACAGGGGGTAGTAAAAAACCCGTGTTTTTGGATGCGCTGAGGGATCTGAGCTGGGAGATGTCGTGGATGTAGTCCACGTCAGCATTCTTTCTTTTTGTTAAATCGTCAAGAAACGCCTGGACCGTCCCGGTACAGATGCTATGGGCGGGGTTTCTGACCTTCACAAGAAATGAAGAACCCTCGGAGAGGATGCCGAAGGAATGGACGGATTTGTCCTTCATGGCCTTGCTGACCGCTTCTTCCAGGAGGTGGGCGTCCGGAATCTCCACCACATCAACAGCCATGACCGTCTTCAGCTCTTCCAGGATGTCTGTTGCCGTCATGTTTTTGATGACCCGGTGGATGGGATGGAACACCAAGCCCTTGTCGTGGATATTCACGATTTCCACCAGGGCGAACCGGGCGGGATGAATAAGCGCCTTCTCCTTCGAAAGCCTGGGTTTCAGGTTCTCCCAGTGCTGCTTGGCACAGGCCAGGGAATGG
>JAWOHX010000058.1:0-4693 GCA_046484975.1 Clostridia bacterium | reverse complement strand
ACGATGCCCGCGCTGCTCATTTCAGCCTGGTAGAAAGTCAATGCGTACAGGTCTCCAATGAGGTTCCCTTCCCCGGGATTCTTTACATAGCCGGTGACAAATGCCCCTGCCTTGTCAGTGCTGATGGAAAGATCGTTGAAATGCACACCGGTCTCACCAAAGGTGACGGGTTCCTTCAGATCAACCCACCCGCTGGTGATGACCGTGCCCTGCCGGCTGCGGAAGGTCAATGTCACCGGCACCTGGTATTTTTCACCGATCACAAGGATGCCGTCACCCCTCATGTTGTTGACGGTCTCCGCACTCAGCCCCGTGATGGTGAACCCATTGATGGTGAGGGTGTTGGGCACCTGTGGGATGATGGGTACGATGGGTGTGATGGGTGTGATGGGCACGATGGGAATCAGTGTTTGGGACAATGTGGCGGCGGGGATGACCTCCCCTTCCCCGTCCAATGGGGTTGAGCCGGTGTTGATCCCAGGCAGCAGGCTGGGGATTATAATCTTAAAGCTGGGAATCAGGAAAGTGGCGGCTTTCTGCACCTTCACAGGCGCAGAGAAATCGGAGAGGAATCCACCCGTGTCAAGGACTTTCACCTTGTACCAGTTGGCGGAATGGACATCGGCTGTCCGATCCACGTAAGTGGTGTCCGTAATCAACGGACTGGCCTGGTAATAATCACCATTCTCGGTTTTGCTTTTGTATACGATGTATCCGGCGATGAACTCGCGGCTTTCCTTCCAGGAGAGGTTTGGTTCCTTGGCGCTGTCCCAGGTCACCCTGGGCTTTCCTGCGTCATTGTCAACCTCTCCCCTCACATTGGTAACCGGTGGGAAGGGCGTGGCTTTCCTCGGGGAGACGGTGACGGGATCCGGTCTTCCGGAATAAAGGTTGTCGTCGTTCACGGCTTGCACGGTGTAGAGATATGTTTCCCCGAATTCCACGTCCTTGTCCGTATGGGAGAAGATGCCTGTTGAAGCGCTTCCTTGTGGAATGGTGATCTCCGTGACAGTGTCCCAGGTGACGAGCTTGGCCATATCCAGGTCAAGTTGCCCATAGGGAGCCACAGCCAGGATGCCGTACTTGTCGACGATATTCTTGTATATATCGATTTTTTCAACGGTCCTGATCTGGCTGATGCTGGTGAGCATGCTCTGCTTGCTCACCAGCTGGACCGTGTTGAACTTGTTGATGATTGGTATGGTTGTGGTCGGTGTGATAGTGGTGGCCTCCACGGCGCTGGGTATCACGAACATGCCCTGAAACTTCACCAGTCTATCGGAGAAGTATGCGTCATTCAATGTCTGTGTGGTGAGCATCTTTTTGAAAAAATCAGGCGACAGTCCCTGAAGCTGGACAATGTCTTCCTCCAGCACCCTGGGCAGCTTCCTGCGGTAAAGGATGTATTTGGATGCATGGGCGACGCCCACCCATTGTATTTCGACCTGCCCTTTCTGGGCGAAAGGCAGGAGCATCGAGGGCGTCTGGGGTGGCGAAGTTGCCGGGACTCGTATTTTCGTGACAGCGCCCACAGTGGATTCCTGTCCCCATATGCTGACACTGGTGACCTTGAAGTAGTAGTAGTGGGCGAAGGTCTGGTCCACCTTCTCACTGTATCCGGTGAACTTCACGTTGTCTGAGACCATGGTCCACTGAAGGGATCCTTCATCCTGGCCTTCCGTAAAAAATGGAACCTCGCTCTTGTATACCCGGTAGTATCCAAGCTGAGGGTCATCAGGGGCAGTCCAGGACAGGTTGACCCAGCCACCCGGCAGGAAAATGTTGAATCCTCCCGTGAAGATGTCATCGGAGGCTGAATCGCTTTCTTCGGGAACCAGGAACACCAGATACAGGTACAGCCTGCCTGTCTGCTGGTCCACAGGGTCCATCAGGAGATTCTGCTGCAGGTTCTTGCCGACATTTGTCCAGAAAAATGATTCCAGCAGTTCTGAACGGCTCATCTGGGCAAGATCCTCAATCGTCCGGTTGTCTGCATACGTCCTGTAGACATGGTAGCCCGCCAGGCCATCCCCGGAATAGTGGTACCAGGAAACCCTGGCGACGCTTCCTGCAAGGATGTCGCTGTCCCCGAGGACAATGATGTCATGCACATCCCTTTCATCCGGGAGATTTGAATAAATGGAAGACAATTCCCATGGGACAAGTCCTGGTTCCTTCCTGACCACATCGGATATGGACACGCCGACGGAAATCTGCAGGGTATCCGCCTTGAAGGCAAAATCGGATTTCGCCGGAGGTGTGCTGTCACTGGTGCCGTCGAAACGCTCCATGAAAAAGCCTGGGACATCAATGGATGAATTGGGGAGGGTGTTCCGTTCCATGGAAGCCTGGGCTGAGGAAGGTGCCACAGGAGGCTCATCTGTGGGATAACTGACCACACGTCCACTGGACCATGGGCTCTCATTTCCAACATCATCAACAGCGGCAACCCAGTATCTGTAGTAATATCCGGGTTGGACATCGGAATCGAAATAGACGGTATCCACATCGGTGGCTGAAGCGGGGTTCATCAGAACCCTGTTGTTGTTATATTTCACAACAGACCTGCTTGCTGTTCCGCTCTTCATTTCCTGCACGTTGATCCTGGCAATCTCGACCGGAGACGCAAAGGAATTTGTTCCAAGGGCGAGGCTTCTGTATACCACAAACAGCTTCGTGTCATTCGAAGTGCGGTATATGGGAAGGATGACACCAGTCTTGCCCTGGTTGAGGTCTGCAGTCTCCCTGACATACTCCCCTACCCTGCTCAAATTACCCGTGGACAGGCTGGGCTGGTCCAGGTTGGGTGTGTTGGGGGGCGTCACTTTGTAGACTGTCACATTCAATTCATGGGAATACTCGCTGAGTCGACCGAAGAGGTCCAGGGCCCTGACCCTGTATACTGCGGTGTCCCCGTTGATCATGTCCTCATCCAGGTGGAAATACGGCATCTCATAAAAGATGCCATATTCGTCTCTTGTATATGAAATGACCACTGGCACTTCATTCAGCTGCTTGAACTGGGTTTCTTTGTTCTTCTTGCGTTCAATCATATATCCGGATACGATGCTGTTTTCCTGTTCGCTCTGTGGCGGAGTCCATCGCAGATACACGAGGTTGTCGGCGCCATACCCTTCCAGGACGGCCGGGGCGTTCAGGGGGATTTCAACCCCATAAGGCACCTTGATGGAGAATGTCCCGTCCGGACGTGTGCCCGAAGAAAGCACGGTCAGGTTCACAGTGGTCAGAACCGGTTTCTGCGGCACCAGGATATATTCAATCAGTGTGTTTTTCTCGATGGTTTTTCCCTTGAGGTCATCGGCGTATCCGAATCCGGCGTCATTTGCGAATTCCGCGTCGATGTTTGCCTTCGTCAGGATGTCGTTTCTGCTTTCTATCACCTGGCCGACAAGGGTTGCCCTGTCCAATATCGGTTCAACTGCCTCCACAACAGACCCCCTGACCTGGGCCAGACTGGAGGTGTTCATCAGGGAGAGGGAGACGGGTAGGATATAGCGGTTGGAAACGGTGGTGACGCTGGATGCAACCGTCTGTTCGACATAAGGAATGCGGGCATCCAGTGTCGCCTTCACCATGAAAGTGGAATTCTGCATCAGCGAGAAATCATCCGCGCCCGAGAACCTATAGCTGCTCAGGACGGGATTCCCGATGGTAAAAGCAAATTTGTTGAATTCCTCAAGATCCCTGACCCCGGCTTCCATCAGCACCGCAGCGGTGATTTTGGTATTGTCGAAAAGGGGTTTGATGTATTCCGAATATTCTTTCCTTAAGGAAACCAGCTTGTTGATTTCCTGCTCTGTACCCATCCCTTCGGCCAGCAACTCCGTGCTGCCGCCAAGGACCCTGTACAGGTTGTAGCCCCCTTCTGGTATCCAATCCATCTGCGGGATCCACCTCAGGAGAACGACATCCTCCTTCGTCCAGGTTCCTGCAAAGCCCGTGGAGGGTTTGATGGTATCCAATGGAATCATCCCTCCGGAAAGAAGGGACTCGATCTTCATTGAAAGATTCCTTGCACCGGTCTTGACAGAATCCGGTGTGGACTGATCTGTATCCATGATGCTGGTCAGCAGTTGAAGCTCATTTTTAAGCCTTTTGAGATTGTCAACCTGGGTTTTTGACCGGACGATTTCTTCCAGGCTTGTGGCGGAAAGAACCTGTTCCTCAAGGACGGGATCGAGGATCAGCCGTTCCACCGGCACATCAGGCCGGGACAAAAATACAGGAAGGGATTCCGTGGCCTCCTCCCCGTGGTCAAGGATGAACGGCCTGTCAGGCAGGTTCACCTCTGTGGTATAAGCGGGGCTTTTGGACCTTCCGAAGATATTCACAAAAAAATCCCGGAGTCCCTGTCCGAGTTTTGTCTGGCAACCCGTGCATGTCATGCTCAACAGCAGGACAAGAACCAGTATAATGGAAAGATGCTTCCGGTGCTGGTCCCGGTGAGACTGTCGGTTTGGTCGATGCGATTGCCGTTGACATCGTACTCCCAGCTCAGGTTGTAGTCGGGGTCGTTGGCGCTTTTGAGCCGGTCGAGGTCGTCGTAGGCGAATACGCTGTCGGTGACCGCATCATTGATTGCGGTGATATTCCCGACCGGGTCATAGGCGAGCTCGCGCTGGTCCGGCCCCAGGCTTTGGGTGATGAGCCGTCCATCGAGGTCGTAGCCGCG
>JAWOHX010000054.1:0-6827 GCA_046484975.1 Clostridia bacterium | reverse complement strand
GCAGATAGTTCTCACGATGGTTCATCAGTGGTGTCCCGGCCTTTCCATTGGCTGCTTCCGATGCCAATATGACCACTTTACCGCATCGGACATGCCCAGTCAATCACCCTTCGGGCACTCCCGGATAGCCCCAAGGATGAATTCCCGGAACCGCTCCAAAGCCTGCCGGCTTGGATGGTCGTTCATCTGCTCCCTGCATTCCTTCCATTTTGCCCTGTCCCGGATCACCGCAGGAACCGACAAGCATCAGGTCATATTCCTCCACCGGGAAGATGGTGGCCTCATTATCCAGGGAGGCAAGCATGTTCTTAGCCTCCCTGGCAAGGCTCTCCGTGTTCCCCGTCTTTAAGGCATAGACGATGCATATCCTCATTGCTTTCTCATTTCCTAATTCCCGGTTCCTTTGCATCCTTGTGCCGGGGTGCAGGCTTTTCCTCCGTCTTCTCGTAGGAGAACACCTCCTCCAGGCGGGTCCCAAAGACCGAAGCGATGCAAAACGCCAGTTCCAATGAAGGGAAGTATTTCCCGTTCTCAATGGCCACGATGGTCTGGCGGGAGACCCCTGTCTTCTTCGCCAGCTCCTGCTGGGTCATCTCGCCATGGTGGAAGCGCAGCTTGCGGATATTGTTCGTGATCATGCATCCAGCCATCTCATATCCCCCTCCTGTAGTAGTACAGCTGTGAAGCCCCCTCGAAGATGGACCCCAGGGCAAAGGACAGATACAGCACATTCAGCATGACCCCGGGGGGCTGACGCAGCACCAGGGTGAGCATCGCGGAGACGAAACCCAGCCCGGCCACGACATAACCGTTCCGGGTGGCTTTGAGTTCCACTAGCTTATCCATTTCATCCTGCACCAGCTGGTCCTCGTCCTGCACGCCAGTGGTCACCTCGTTCACCACGGCGTTGATAATATGGAAGATGATCTGGATCACGATGGTGGCCACAACACCGATGCCGATGAAGATGAGCATGGTGACTGCCCAGTACCTCAGGTCATTGCCCATGTCGACGGTTCCCTCCCGGAATGTCCTCCATGCATGGATGCCGTATGCCGCAAGGATCAATATACCGGATATCATGGACACGATGGTACGTTTCTGTTGGTAGAACATATTCATTTCCTGCCTTCATGTCATATTTCTCAATCACAGTGTATGACAACACAGACATTGTGTCAAGTATTTTATACTTTTTGTAATATATTTCATACCTGCATAGGAAGACATGCATATCCCACTGTCCTCCAGACAAGCACCATTCCTGGTCTGCCGGGGGCTTTCCCCTCACTGCATGTCCCCCAATATTCCCTTCAGCCTGATGACATGCTCAGGCGGCGTGTCGTAGCTGACGATGCCGCAGCCGAAGATGAACCCGTAATAATCCCGGCAGTCTTCGACGACCTGTCCGGTCTCCTCCAGCATCCCGGCCTCATCCCCCAGTTCCACCGTTTTCGGGGAAATGCTGGCCCGCATGAGGACATTGTTCTTCCGGCAAATCTCCTTGTATTTCAGCCGGTCGCACCCGCTGTCCGCCAGAAGGAGCGAGGTTCCGGTTTTCACCATCTCCCCGACGATGGCCGTGGTGTCCCCCCCGCTGATCAAGGCTACATTTTTCTGTCCCGCCTTCCTGATATCCCCGATCAGCCGTTTCTCGTGCTCCATGACCTGTCCCCCGTACAGGGAAGGGGAAAGCAAGGGCGGCGCAATCCAGGATTCGTTGATGGACAGGCCAACCCCTCTTCTGATGAAACCCTCGGCGAACCGTAGTCCGACTTTCCGGGCAAAATCCATCAGTGCATCGGCAAACTCAGGCTCATAGATGATATCCATGATGAAATTCTCAAACCCCCGCAGGATGGCCGCCAATGTAAAGGGCCCCACCACTGTCCCGTTGACCGGGACATGTCCGCCGATCTCCTTGTTGATCCGTTCCACCGCACGAAGGAACATGGGCATCCTGCCATCCTTCTCAGGATCGGGTATGCACAGTTTCTCCAGGTCCTCCGGTTTTTGGACCAGGACATCCACAGTGAACGGAAGCTCCTCGTTGTCCGGAAAGAAAACACGGGCCCCCATGGCCTCGTATTCCAGATTATAGATATCCACTCCCACGGAAATCAGGTCATGGCCGTACAGCTCATAACAGGCCAGCTGGCTTTTCACCAGCAGGTCCTCATCCTGGGCGATCATGGATGGCGTCGCACTGATTATTTTTGCGCTGTGTTCGAAGATGGTGGGAACGAAGGGAATCCGGGAGGGCTTCTCCCCTTTCGCCATGGCTTGGAACAGTTCCTTGCCGTTCATATGAATCCTCCTTGCCTTTTTTCCCGCATGGCCTGTGGCATGATGCAAGGCCACACCTTATTTTACCATATCTCCGGTTCCGGTGCCCTGCAAAAGCCAGTCCATATGATGGAAAAAGACATGCAGGAAACAGTGCATAAAAAATGAAAGGGTATACGCACCCTTTCATGTTCATTGCCATGCCCCTTGCAACTGCATGGAACCTATTTCTTTTTCTTTTCCGGAGCAACTGATGTTGCTACTGATACAGGCTTTCCCTTCACGGCCTTTTGTTTCTTCTTTTCCTTTTTCTTCGGACTCTTGTCACCCACTGGTCATCCCCTCCTTCTCAAATCGTTGTTATTAATAATCATATTATCATAACCACTGGAAAAAACAACTGGCAGAAGAAAGCGGGCGCAAATGTTTCCCTGGCCGACATCATCCTCATCTCAGAATAACCACCGTGACACCTTCGTTGTTGGCGATACGGCGCTCATGGTCTCCCAGGCTCTTGCACATTCCGGTCATTTCCTTCTTCCTGTAGTGCCATTGTTCCCCGCCGGCAAAGGCACGCACAAGTCCCCGCATGGAGTTCTCTGCCAGGCTTTTCCTGACAGCGGTCTTGATTTCTCCACCGACGCCGGAGGAGCCATACCCATGGATGAGGATCACAGCCTTGCCTCCCCTGCCCCTGCATGTCATCAAGGCATCCCTCATCTGTCTCAAGGCATCCTCAACGGTAGGCCGGCCGTATTCCAGATTGCATTCCATGACCTTGCTGATGTTCATTCCATCACCCATTCCTGCATCCGCATCATCCAAAGACCCATCCGCCAAGCAAAACCCCCAAAAACAGTCCTGCTCCTGTCAGCTGATAGGTCTGTATCGTCAGGGCGTTGGATGCCATGAGCTTCGGTATGTCGTCATACTGCACCCTGGCAATCTTCACCGCCTTCATTGCCAGGGGAGCGCCGGCCAAACCCAGCAGAATGAAAGGATTCATGTAGACAAGGGCAGCCACGGCAACAGAAACAAATGCCAGCATGAACAGGAGCGCATACCCTTTCAATGCCTTCTTTTTACCCAGTCTCACCACCCAGTTCCGCTTGTTTCCTCCCTTGTCTGTCTCATAATCCGGATACTGGTTGATCCAGAGCACATTGGCAATCAGAAAACCCACCGGAAGGGAGGCGATCAATACCCTCCAGTCAAAACTGTGCGTCATCACCAGATAAATGCCGGTCATGATCAGGGGGCCGAAGGTGATTCCGACGGTGGCCTCGCCAAACCCCCTGTAAGCCAGCTTGATTGGGGGAAGGCTGTATGCCACGGACAATACCACTCCCGCCATGCCGATCCAGAGGATGTTGAACTCCCTGAACAGGATGATGGCCAGGCCGATGAGGCAGGCTGCTCCCAATGTGAGAACGGCGATTGCTCCTGCCTCCCGGACAGACAGCTTTCCCTGCACGATGGTTTTCTTGCCCCCGCTGAAGGGCGTTTTCTTGTCCTCGTCTATGTCCCTGTCCACGCCGGACTTGTAATCCACCACCTCGTTGACGGCATTCTTGCCGGTTTCTATGAGGTAGAGGGCGGCAAGGGACACGAAAAACCAGAAAATGTCGAAGGATTTTCCCACTGCATAAGCCAAAGCGCCCCCGATGAGCACGGGGATGGTGGATGCAATCCAGATCCTTGGATCGGCCAGTTGCCAGAACCCCTTCCAAATACGCTTGCATTCAAGCTTTTCCATAACGGTTTCCTTTCAAATTGAACTGCAGGGTTTCCTTCCCCCCAATGGTGTATCCGACCCCGTTGATGCAAAAACCCGCTTCCTCATCCGTCGGGTTGTTGACCGTGGCTTTTCCGTTCAGCACGATGATGGCAAGTCTCCCTGTTTTTCTGTCGGGCACCAGTTCCCCCATGGTGTGAAGGTATCCGGAACGAAATGCCGGGACAGGGAACACTCTTCTCGTGTTTTGGTCCTCCAGGAATATCTCTCCCTCATATAGCTGGATATTCTCCCTCCGCGGGCATGTGGCCTCCATCGATACCCCTGTAGTTTTGAAGTTCACATAAGACAGATATCCATCCATCTCGATAACGGCTGCATCGTCATTCGTTGTCCCATACCGGATGGTTGACAGATGCTTCCCCCTGGTGGATGCATGGTCCGCATTGGGCAAGGTCACAACGGAGAAACAGGTGACGGGTTCCGTTTCCTTGAAGTCCCCGGCATCGATGTTGTTGAGGACCAGAATGTCCTCCACCCCACGCCATGACTTGTAGCAATGTTTGTTGATGTATTTCACCTGGTTGCAATCGTAAAGCAGATAACCCATCCTGTCATCCACGTTCAAATATCCGGTATGCGGGATATATGCGATGTCGTCCTTTTCCCCGCCGAAATATCCTTCGAAACGCATGGTCCCAAGCTCCGTATACAGTTGCCTGTGGCCTTTTGCATGCTCCCCCACACCCCTGATGTTCTCATTCCGGATGCCGACCATGCCTGTGTGGAAGGTGGTGGTCCTGCAGTCCTTCGTGGCCTCTATCTTTTCGCTGTATACCGACTTCCCGTCCGGCAGGGAGATGAACGAGACATGCTGGAGCAATTGCCTGTCCCCACGGACAATCCTGCAGGTGGCGCCGAAGCCGTCCTCCAGGATATGGATGTCCCGCTTCTCGCAGTCCCTGATCTCGCTCTGGTTGGAAATGGACTGGGGCAGGCTGCATTCGTCGAAGACAATATCCCCCGTCATGCTCCCGACAATGGGTGTGACCGTCCACATCCCTTCCTTGGGAAGGGTGACGGCCATCACCTTGTTTCGCCAGCTGAAACTGGAGAAGGTGTCTTTTTTTCTGTTCACCATGATGCATCCGAAGGGGAACTCATATGTGCCTTCCAGCTCCCTGCTGATGTCTCCGCCATCGACACTGGTGTGCCTTTCCCCGAAATAGGCATGAAGCAGATAGGCGCAGGCAATGTTGTACACACAACTGTGCTCCATGTGCTTGAGGCTGTAATGCCCGTACTCGTCTACCTTCTGGTCATGCTTGTCTTCCAGAAGACAACCACCCTTATGGCTGTCCTGCATCCTCTCCATGAAATCAATGCAGACCTTCTCATAATACGTGGAGGTTTCTTCGTTATGGAACAGGCTCATCATTCCGTGGTACAGGTGCATGGCATGGTATTGGACATACCACCAGTCCTGCCCTTGCACAGGCACCGGCAGGCCGTCCTCCTGGAACCAGGTCTTGATGGCCTTGTGATAAATGTTCTGGTTGTTGTGGTAGACACTGTCCGGTATGTCGTTGCCGCTCATCCTTAGATAAACGGCGGTTTCCCCTCGGAGGATGGTGGCTGCAGCCACATAATTCGGGTGGACGAAGGAATGGTTTTCATTTGTGAAATCCGGATGGAAGGTGACCCCTTTCATCCAGTAGTTCCGCAGGGATTTTCCCTGGTATGTGCCTGTGTTCATCCGGTCCTTGTATGTGGAAACGGAGTTCAATCCCCATTTCTGAAGCCCGTCCAGCCATAGTTCCCGGTTGGGATGGTCCTTGAACAGAATCAATCCCGAGGAGATGCCTATGGAGGTCCAGGCATTCTCCTCGCTTTGGGTGTCAAAATATGTGCCCGCCCGGGGAATCTCACGGCTCCACCTGTCCGCATAATTCTCCACAATCATCCCCACATAGCCGAGGGTCTCAGCATCCAGACTGTCGAACAGCATCAGGGTACAGACCGCCAGCATGGTACAGGTCCTGCCCATTGCGCTTGCCCGGAAGAACTGGTCGTTCTTTCCTCCCCATTTCGTTCCGCTGGCATAGACATTATCGCTTAATTCCCGTACGCAGTCCTCGGGTCCCAAATCATGGGTGAAGCACAAATAACGGAGCGCTTTCACTGCTTTTTCCCGCATTTCATCCCGGCTGATGCCGGTCACTCTTTCATCATAATCGCCATAATTTGACAGGATGGAGTAGACAAACATGGGACAAGCCGTTTCCACGCTGTAGAAATAGCTGCCTCCGAAAAAATGCCCGCAACGGGGCCTCTTTCCCCAGTCATTGTACTGGGCATCTGCAAAGGGGATCCATTTCTGCATGATGTTGTACAGCCTGGCAGCCGTCTTGTTGTCCTGGACAAGCGTGTCCTCAAACCTGTTGTATGTCTTCTCCATCCAGTCCTCCCCGGCCCACGTTTGCCTGTGGCTTTTCGGTCTTTGTTTTTTTCAAATCATATTATATCATGCCCGGCTTGGAACATCAGCCATAAGAACGGTTCCCAAAAAAACCGGGTCGTCGCATTATCTGCTTGTGATGGATCCGGTTAACTCCCCGTTCCGGGTATGTCCTAAAGATGCTTCATTTCATCAGGGTCCGGCCGCATCCCTCTTCCAATGGCCGTCCCATGACCTCACATATGTTCCCTTGCCGCCTTCCAGGTAGGCATCCCGGAAGCCCAGGCCCCCGACCATCCCCTCCCCGATTTCCGTGTCATCCCCAAGCATGGTGATTAACTTCAGGGG
>JAWOHX010000030.1:0-3627 GCA_046484975.1 Clostridia bacterium | reverse complement strand
GCCAGGTCGGGCCGGTAGGCGAGAACGAAGACCGGATTGAGGATCGGGATGACCGGTGCATCGGCTTGGGCGAGACGCTGAATCTCGAAGTACAGATCGCGTCGCTCTGCCTCGTCGACGGTGACCCGCGCCTGTCCTTGAATATCTGAACGCTCCCGATCCCGTCCAGATTCATGGAGTAAAAGGCCCCGTTTGAGATATAGTACAGCAGGTCACCTTGTACAAAGAGGAAGCCGCCCTTGAAATCATCAGCCAGTTTCACCTTGCCGCTGCCATCTGTTTTAACCCGGTTTAAAGTTTTCACGCCGTAAAGGGCATAATACAACCAGTCGCCTTCGACAGTGAAATATGTTGCCTCACCCTCGGTCAGTTTCATCCTGCCGGATCCATCCGTCTTCATTTTGTAGAGGCAGTCATCCTCGTTGTTGAAATAGTATATCCATTCATTGGCATAGGCCAGCAACTCAGGATCATCATCGCCGATGACTGTGGTCTCCGAGCCGTCCACCTTCATCTTCTTGAATTTCCCGGGGGAGTACTGCTGCGTGTAATAGACCCAATTGTCCACCACTATCATCGACCAGACAGCTTTTTCATTGAGCTTCTCCCGGGATGTGCCGTCGGTCTTGATGCGATAGACCGTATGTTCATCAGATCCATTGACATAGAAAACCCATTCCCCCACGACATTGATGAACCAGGGGGAATCATCCGTCAGCTTCATCCTGGCCGAGCCATCAACCTTTGCCTTATACAAAGCACTTTCATTGATTTTACTGAATGGGGCACTGTTGTAAAAGACCCAGCCATCTTTGGAAGCGATCGTTCCGTTGTTGATCATATTGCTGAAAGTGTTGCCGATTCCCTTCAAGTCCGGTGTGACGGCTGTTGCAGTCGCAGAAGGTGTGGCTGTGGGGATATTGGTGGGTAGAATGGTTTCGTTTGTTGATGCAGTGGGTGCAGTCGGTGAAGCCGGGGTGGAGCATGCTGTAAACATCAGGCCAATCAAGATAAAACAGACAAGGCATTGACAAGTAGGGCGTAGTTTTTTCACATAAATCACTCCTTCAAGCGATTAATATATTTATTTAAATATATTATCGGATAAGAATATTGTATTCTTCTGAAATGAAAAAAACAATGGGCTGAAAAAAATTTCCTCACCATCTTCTTTGCTTGAATACCACTCCAACACGGGGTTTTGAAGCCCGGTGGCTCTTGCCGTTTTATGGTAAAAGAACAAGGACTTGACTATCATGACAACAGTCAGGTCCTTGTCTGGTGCCGAAGGCGGGAGTCGAACCCGCACAAGGTTGCCCTTACAGGATTTTGAGTCCAGCGCGTCTGCCAGTTCCACCACTTCGGCATGCTTCCATATCTTAACATAACGGACAAATGCAAATCAATATGTTGCCATGATATTTTTTAGATGATAAACTGGATGAAATCCAAAACAGGAGGCGAAACAAAATGGCAAAAGAAATTATCCATACCGAAAAGGCCCCGCCCTGCATCGGTCCCTACAGCCAGGCTGTGCGGATCGGGAATCTCCTGTATACCTCGGGTATGATCCCCATCAACCCTGCCACCGGGGAACTGTGCAAGGGGGATGTGAAGGAGCAGACCCGACTCGTGATGGAAAACCTGAAGGCCCTGCTGGAATGCAGCGGAAGCCATCTGTCCAAAGTCGTCAAGACAACCGTTTTCATCAAGGATATGAATGATTTTTCTGATATAAATGTTGTTTACGCAGGTTTCTTTACGGAGAACCCTCCTGCCCGTTCCTGTGTGGAGGTTGCCAGGCTTCCCAAGGATGTCCTTGTGGAAATCGAGTGCATCGCCACGGTGGAATGAAAAAAATCCGGGAAACCCGGATTTTTTCTTTTACCATTTCTCTCTCTTCATATGCCCTTCAAGTTCTGCCTTTGACCTCTGCTTGATGGTCCAGGCCTCGTCCTTCCCTTTCCGGAAAAGGTCCACGCAGGGTGGATCCAGATTGATGTCGATTCCCTCTTTGCAGAGACTTGCAATTCTTCCTGCCAGGGTGATCAATTCCATATGGATGTCGTTGGTCCTGTCGGAAGCATAGATTTTTTTAACCACTTCCTCGCTGAGTTCAACGAATTTTTCCTTGGGCGAACCGCATTTCGGGCACTTGTCGGGAGCTTCTTTTTCTACGGTGAATCCGCAGACAGAACATTTGAATAGTTTTTCCATGTCATCTCTCCTTATATTCTCGAATTCATTATCATATCCTACCCCCGTTTCCGGGAGATTCCCATATGTTGGTTAAAACGACCAACCTTCCTGTATCAAAGCACCAGTGAAGGGGCTGCGTAGACCCTTGCTCCCAGCTCGCTGTCCAGAAGATAAAGTCCCTTGGCCTCGCTGCCATACAGCTCCATCTTCCTGATCAGGTCCTCGGCGTTCTTCTCCTCTTCCCCCTGCTCCTTGATGAACCAGTCCAGAAACTGCATCGTCCTGAAATCCTTTTCCCCGTGGGCCGCGTCATAGATGGCGTGGATCAGGCTTGTGACATACTGCTCATGTTTCAGTCCCTCCTTCAAAGCGGACATGTTGTCCTTGACAACGAACACGGGCTTGTCAATGGCTTCCAGGGTGGCCTTCAGGCCATTGTTCTGCATGTACTGCAGGAACAGCATGGCATGGTCCTGTTCCTCCTGGGCCTGGACCCTGTACCAGTTTGCGAATCCCTGAAGACCTTCATTTTCATAATGGATGGAAAAATGAAGATACAGGTAAGCAGAAAAGAGCTCCTTGTTCACCTGGTTGTTCAGCAGATCAATTACTTTTTTCGTCAGCATATGATTCTCCTCTCAAAATACTTTGATTGATATTTACCCTTGTCCAGTGGCAAGATAACAAAAACCCTCCCCTTCACACGGCTTTTGGGCAATCAGAATATTGGTTGGGACAGCAACCTGATGAACAGGTAAATAAGGGCGAAGGCAAAGAGCACAAACACGATGACCTTGAGGACCTCATTGGAGAGAATGGCCTTCAGCTTGCCGGTCTTGTTTTTCCTCGGACCGTTCTCATCCCAGGTCAGATGGCTTTTACATTGCTCGCATATCCTCTGGTATTCCTCCAGGGGGGCATGGCAGACGGGACATTTCATATCATCACCTCCATCTCCATTCTAACCTTTTTGCAGGCAAACCACAACCCACCTGCATGACGGGCGTGGATGCCCCCATGGGGTTGAAGCAACACTCCCCCTTGTGGTATCATATATTCAAGACCACCACCCACATGCCTGCCAACAGGCTTCAGATACATTCATCAGCCGTTTTGCAGCAGCACCAACAGGCGTGACCCATGACCATGATGACCGGCATCAGAAAAACCGGCCTTGTTCAACCATCACCGATATGATCCAGCCCTTGGTGAGGCACTGCATATGGTCCACCAGGGGGTATGAAGTATAAGGAGATTGAACCATGGGAAAACGTATTGTACTGGTGTCGGTCATTGTTCTGCTACTCATTGTTTCCGCTTTTTTAATCTGGTATTTTATGCTCAGGGCGGAAAAACCCGTTCTTGCGGAGGAATACGTCGGCCTGCCGCCTCTGTACGAATCAGCAGAGGATTACCGCAGGCTCATAT
>JAWOHX010000009.1:0-3647 GCA_046484975.1 Clostridia bacterium | reverse complement strand
AGCCCTGCTGGGAGCGATCCTTGGGGTGGCTGTATGGGTTTTTTGGCTCAACACCATGCAGGCGAATGCTTTGATGCCAAAAGCGGAAAACTTTCTCGGAAGGCAGCTGCACCAATCCAAAATCGTCAACCGTGCCATGCAGCCGGGATTTGAGAACTGGTCATACCGGATTCCCACCGGCATGAAATCTGAGATGCTGGTGGAGGTGCAGGCAGGGGGTTCCATACGGAAGGAAACCATTGGAAATGGGGAAATCCAGATTGTTCTTCCGGAGAATTTCCATGGGAAAAGAGGAACCCTGCAGATCAATGGCATAACAAACCTGTCGGATTTCTCGATTGGGACAAGCGTCCTGGATGCATATCATATCGTTTATCAACATAGTGAAACCTTCCGACAGACTATTTTGATCCGCATTCCTTACGAATCATACGAGATTACCCGGGTTCCCGGCGCAATGCAGTACAATGAGAGCAAAAAGAAATGGGAACAAGTCCCCTATAAGGTGGACACCCTGAACAAGATGCTGGAAATCCGAACCGGAAGCTTTGGAATCTTTGCACTGGTGGCGGACCCGGAAGAAGGATTTTTCCATCCCATGGTGAAGACATATTATTGGTATCCTTGGACCATGGACCTCTCACTGGAACACATGCAGCAGATTTCAGAGGGGTACCAAAACAGGAACAATCCCGGGGACATGGCCATCCAGACAGGGTGGGAAGCTGCCGATGAATGGTTCCGGCTCGATCTTTCCACTGTAAGAATGGAAAACAACGCCGCCTACATGATTCCTGGCACAGACCGGGCCAACAAGCTGGCCGGGCGCATGGGGCATGGCCTCACGGCACTTCAGGTCATGGCCGACATCATCAGCGGAAAAGCCGGGGATGTCGGAGCTGATGACTACCTGACCCTCATCGATGTTTCTTTCACCGCCTGGGAACTTTGGGCAAGGTCTGTTGCCATGACCGGGGTTTCCATCATCAACCACTCCCTGGGAAAGGGGGAGAAGACATCCCTCGAAGACAATGAACTGATATATGAAGAAGCATATTCCCTGTATTATGATCCAATGACGCAGATCAGTCGGAAAATCACTGTGAAAAGTGCTGCGGCATGGCATGAGCTGTTTTACAGCAGGATGATGGCACAACGTAAAAATCTGCAAAAAGCCGGGGGTGCCATCGAAGCAGATATCCGTCAGTATCTTGGCACATTCTGGAAAGATGGGAAAGGAAGGACACAGGCTTACGGTATGCTGACGGGGGCGGATGCCGCCCTGGCAGGGGACCGTGGCATCAGTAAGGACCTGAAGGAAACCATACAGGGAAATTATCGGGAGCATCTGCATGGTTACCTGGAAAATATATTGTACAGTGCAGCCTATGATGCTGAGACCCGGTTCATCGGCGATATGCAGAACAAGCAGATGAGGGCTTTCGCCCGGGAGTTGAACAGGGAATACATCCTCACGGTCCAGGTTATGGGGGAACCTGTGGATATCGGGTCCCTATCAGTCAGGGTACAGGCATCCCAGGCGTTGGACTATTGGGAGGGGGAGACCGATGAAGAGGGGCAATGGCGCATGAAGTTCACATTGCTCGGGTTTCTGCGGGGAGGCATGCCGGAGCAAGTGGTTCTGGTGGACAAGGACGAAATCATCCATACGGCCAAATGGAATCTGGAGAAATTGACGGTGGAATACGACTTGATCAAACCCGATTCCCAGGAGCCGACGGAAGAAGCACCGCTTTTAGCCGAGTAGGGGAAGCGGTGTGAAGAGGCAAGGAATATGGACGGGCTAATTGCCATCAAGGAAGTGAAGGACATGGACGGGGCAAAGACCGTGGAGACCATGGCCAGGAGCATATGGGAAGAGCATTACACGCCCATCATCGGAGCGGCCCAGGTGGACTACATGCTTTTGAAATACCAGAGTGCCGACAGGATTCTCAATGACATATCCCGTGGGGGAGTTCAATATTATCTTGCATATTTTGACGGTACCGTCGCGGGCTATTGTGCCCTGCGGCCTGATGAGAGGGAAAAAACAATTTTTTTCAGCAAGCTTTACGTTGAGCGGCACATGAGGGGAAAGGGCATTGCAAGGAAATTCATGGATATGGTTCTTGCATACGCTTCTGCAGGTGGCTACAGAAGCATATGGCTCACAGTAAACAGGAACAATGTGCAAAGCATTGAAGCATATAAAAGATTGGGCTTTTCCATCATCGGCGAAGTTGTTACAGACATTGGAAACGGATTTGTGATGGATGATTACAAAATGAACTGCAGGGTTGCCGATTGACATGGTATAGTAGCCATAATGGATCAGTGGATGAACAGGGTCGGGTGAAAGAAGGAACATGATGAAAGACAAAGAGAAAATCAGGGAATACATCAGGAAAAACTATTCAGATATCGCCCGGCAGGATGCAACCAGGACTTGCTGTGGGAAAAGTTGCGACTGCAATGCCACAGCCGGGGATATCCATGAGGCTTCCCTTCGGATCGGATATTCAGAGGAGGACCTTCTGCTTGCGCCCGATGAGGCCAACATGGGTCTGGGTTGTGGGAATCCAATCTCCATTGCGGCGTTGAAAGAGGGGGAAACCGTCCTTGACCTCGGAAGCGGAGGCGGCTTTGACTGCTTCCTGGCAAGAAAGCAGGTGGGCGAAACCGGACATGTCATCGGTGTGGACATGACTCCCGAGATGATTCGTCTTTCCAGGGAAAATGCTGAAAAAAAGGGATATTCCAATATGGAATTCAGACTGGGGGAAATTGAGCATCTGCCTGTCGCCGATGACTCCGTGGATGCCATCATATCCAATTGTGTCATCAACCTGTCTTTGGACAAGGATCAGGTCTTCAAAGAGGCATACCGGGTCTTGCGGCGTGGTGGAAGATTGTCCGTATCGGACATTGTCGCCACGGCTGAATTGCCTGAAGACATCAAGGGGGACCTGGCGATGATGGCTGGATGTGTCGCAGGAGCCGAGAGCATGGATGCAATCAAAGGAATGCTGGAGCATGCAGGTTTTCAGAACATCAGGATGGTTCCCGGAGACAACAGCAGGCGGATATTGAGGACATGGGCGCCTGGCCGGAACATTGAGGATTATGTGGCTTCATTTATCATAGAAGCGCAGAAAGACTGAACAGAAAGCGGCGGAGCCTTTCTTTTTTCATCAGGAAAACAAGCTGTTCTCATATGCTTGTAATGAATTGAATCATTATTTCTTGAGATATGATTGATTGAAATGCAAAACGATGGTACATTTATGGTATCAGACGGATGGTGTTTACATCTCATTATGTACTTACAGCAAAAATGAATACATGTTTAAGCGGTCATTGAATTCATGATGAATGCCTGGTTATTCTTTTCCGATATTTGGAAAGGGTGAGAGACAAATAAATCTGAAAGATAAGGAGTCGTTTGCATGAAAAGAAATCTTCTGAAATTGCTCGGTGTGGTGATGGCGGTGGTTTTTCTTGTCCCTTTATTCCTGACAGGCTGCAGGACTGCGGAACAGGGCCAAAACCCGGCAGGCCAGGAACAGGTGGATGAGCATCCCGACGGGGAAGACCCGGCGGTCCATTCGGAAGGGGGCGTTGTGCCGGGGAAGGGTTGGATCGGT
>JAWOHX010000109.1:0-9829 GCA_046484975.1 Clostridia bacterium | reverse complement strand
CCGGGATATTTCCTCGTCTCCACCACCTGGTATGCGGTTCGTCCGGTTTCCAGGGAAGGTTCGTCCAGTGATGTGTCCACCGTCAGATACTTGTCCAGCACGAAATCCCCCACCACCGCTATATTCAGGCCCTTGAATGTTTCATACATTGCTTCCAGTCTTCCCTTGTTCATCGTCTGTCCCCTTTTTCTTCAAGCAGTGCGTAAGCCAGGCTGCTGATTGTCCTCTTGTGTTCCCCCCTGATGTAATATCCGGTCCCACCGTCCGAGACCGTCCTGGACAGGATTGTTTTCCATGGCCGGAAATAGTATCTGGGGTCGGATCTATCCGGGGGGGTTGCCGTGTCACCATCAATATCCAGGATGTCGAACACCCCTGTGGTAAAGGCGTTGATGGCGCGTCCCTGGCCATGGGCCACATTCCTGGCCATGGCCAGGGCTTTGAGGTAGACCTCCGGTCCGGTGACGGCAGAGCCTGCATTGATGAACACTCCTCCCTGGAGTTTCTCCACTGCTTTTGTGAACACCAGGAAATCGTCATACGAGGCTTTCCCAGTGAGGGCACCGTCGAAGTTGGGATGCTCGTGGATGATATCCATCCCGATTCCCACATGCACCGTGACGGGCACTTTTTTTTCATATCCCGCTGCCAGGAGGCTGAATTTCCTAAACGGGAGCATTTGTTCCGATATGGCTTTTCCCAGGCTCTCCCCGAATCCCAGTCCCTCCATGGCACCCCGGTTCACATGGTCATTGATGAGTCCGGACTGTTTCCAGAGACCGAACTGCCCTTCCTGGATATATCTGGCGACGCTCTCGGTGGTTTTCCCTATGAGGGCGAACTCGAAATCATGAATGGCACCGGCTCCGTTCAATGCGAAATGGGTGACCACTCCCTCTTCCATGAGGCGGATGAGCCAGGGGGTGCACCCTGACCGGATCACATGGGCTCCCATCATCAGGATCACCGAGGCGTTCCTCCGGTTCGCCTCCTTAATCTTTTCCACCAACTCGTAAAGCTTCGGATTTTCAAAGGGCACCGGCATTTCCCGGGGATCCATCATGATGGATAGGTCCAGGCCATGTTCCCGTTCCCCCAAATCCTTCAGTTGAAGCATGTTCCTGTCGAACTTATGATAAGGCATGCTTTCACCCCCCGTACAGCAATGCTTCGATTTCATGAAGGTTCCTGAAATCCGGAATGATGACATCCGCCCCCGCCCGGATCAACCTGTCCCTTTTCCACAAATCCACGCCTTCCATCTTTTCCTCGTCGGAAGCCACCCCGAAGGCCAGTCCTCCCACTTCCTTGACATTCTCGATTTCCACATAGCCGTCGCCGAACCCCGCAAGGGAATCACCCCGAATGTTGTTTTCCTCCAGGATGCGCCTGATCACCATGGCCTTTGAAAAGAGCTTGTAATCATCCCTGGCGCCATAGATCCTGTCCCCGAAATATTTTGCCAGATCCAGGAGCCTGGCCTCTTCCTCCACATACAGATGGTCCGTGCCGCTTGCCAGGTAGATGTCCATCCCGTGGGCAAGCAGGCTTTCCAGCAACCCGACACTTCCCGGGACCAGGTAGTCCCTTGTCTCGATGGTCTTTTCCAACAGCCCTTTCCTGCGGTATTCGATTTTCTCCAGCAGCCTCCTGTTGTATTCATCCTTGTACACCATGGGGTCCCTCTTTTCCCCCCCCCTTTTCACCACTTCCTCATTGAGGCGGATGCATTGGTAAATGGTTTGCTTTCCCGTGAGCAGATCGATGAAATCCCGGGCGCATTCATTCTCCTGTTGAAACCCATGGGTTCCCGGCGTGTCCATAAGGACCTCTGTGAAATAGGGGGTCATGATCTCCTGCCATCCCCGCCTGATCAGACTCAGGGTCCCGTCGAAATCGAAGATCACCGAATGAATGCGATGGGTTTTCAGACCTTTGGTTATCATCTCCATCTCATTGTTCCCCTTCCCGGCTGATTTCATACTTCAGGGCACAGATGACGGCATGCTCCCACATGAGATGGATGTCCTCGATTTGCTCCATGCAGTCCGTCCCGGCCCGTAAAACCAGGTCGCACATCGTCCCAACGGCCCCTCCGGACTGTCCCGTCATCGCCACGGTGACCATCCCGATGGAGGTTGCGTATTGGACGGCCTCCAGAATGTTCCTGGAGTTCCCACTTCCGCTGATGACCAGGAGGAGATCACCTTTCCCGGCATAATTCATCAGCTGTTCGGAAAAAATACGGTCATAGGAATAATCGTTGGCCAGTGCGGTGATGACTGCCACCTGGTCGCACAGGCTGAATGCTTTGAATCTTTTTTTCCCAGGAAGGGAAAGCCCTTTCACAAGGTCATTCACAAAGTGGGAGGCCGTGGCCGCGGAGCCGCCGTTTCCGGCGATGAAGACAGACTTGCCGTCTTCCCTGGCCAAAAGCAGCATCCTGCAAAGATTCTCCAGTTCACCGATAGGGCTCTGAAGCAGAACTGCGGCCTGATTCCTGACATATTCATCAATGTTTTTTTTGATCATGGGTTCCTCCTGTCAGAATGTTTTCATGGATATCGTGGAACAGCCTGTCCCTTGCGGTCAATATGCTGCCCTGTTCATATATCTTTTCCTCGTCGATGAACACCACCACAAGAGCTGCATTGTAGGATTTGCATATCGCGGCCATGTGGTCACGGACCTCCGGGACCCTGCTGATCCAACTGCTGTTGATGACCAGGTTTCCGGGATCATAAAACTGCAGGATGCCCTCCACAAGGATGCTCAGTTTCCCGCAGGCCTGCTTCATCCACCGGATGATCTCCTGTTCCCCTTCCAGGGTTCTTTGGATGATTTCCTTCAGGGAACTCCCCGGGAAAGCATTCAGAAGGGCATGGTCGGAAGCTGTCATTTCCAGACATCCTTTTTTACCGCAACTGCAGGCCGGTCCCTTCCGGTCGATGGAAAAATGTCCCGTTTCTCCCGCCATGGACCCGGCTCCCCTGATGATCTCTCCCTTGTACATTACACTGCATCCCACCCCTCCCCGTACGGAGAGGAAAACCGAGACATCCTCCTTGTGGAACATGTCCTTCAGGATCAGCGCTGCGGAATGCACATCCTTTTCAATGTAAGTGCGAAGTCCGGTAAGGGTTTCCAAGTCCCCGCGGAAATCTTTTCCCCTTAGGTAGAGGATATTGGGACTGAAGGTGATCTTCCCGCTTTTTCCATCATATGCCCCCGGGATTGCAACCCCCGCGGCGACGAGGTCGAACCGTTCATGCAAATGGGGGATTTCCCTTTTGATCGCCTCAAGGACTTCATCATATTGGGCATGCACATCCACCTTGATGAAAGCCTCATGGAGCAAACTTTTCTGCAGGTTTTCCACCCGGATGGCGATGCCTTCGATATATACCGTGATGCCAAGGATGTGGTTCCTGTCGGGGCGGAAGGCATAAATGACCGGATTTCTGCCGGGCTTGTCCGTTTCTGTGCCTGCTTCCTCCAGGATACGGCCCTTCATCCCATTGAAAATACTGTTGACGGTCACCAGTGTAAGCCCGGTTTCCCTGGCTGTGTCAACTTTTGTGGCCCTCGTGCTCTCCAGCAGATGCCTCAGGACCTTCAATTCATTGGATACCCGCAGTTCCTCCGGAGATTTCATGTTTCCTCCATTTATAAATGCTATTCATTAATGTTCTTTATGAATATAGCATCCCTACATCCCGAAGTCAACGGGACAAAAATGGTTTCCCCAGGGAGTCCAATCCCAAAACCACCGCGGTCCATGCGTTGTTCCAGCCCGACTCTGCGCACCATGCTCCCCAGCCGATGTCCGAGGAAGATCCGTGGTACTCCCATCCGCGAAGGTCGAAGCTCCTCAGCCAGGCTCCATGGAGATAGGGATGGGTTGTACTTTTCACCTGTATCCTGCATAGAAAATCCTTGATTCCCCGATACATCATTTCCGCTTTCGGATTCAGGTCCCGGGCTTCATACAGTCCCAGAAAAGCAAATCCAAGGGTATATAGCAGGTCTGTGACAGGGTCCCCATTCTTCTGGATCACCGGGGACTCGTTGATCCCATATTCCTCGTTGCTTTTCAGCTGGGGGTATTTTCCTTTCCCATCATCGCCAAGTCTTTCCATGATGGCTCCGGAAGGATGCAGATTCTCTGCCAATGCGTCCAGCATCCGGTCAAGATAACCCCTGTTCCTCTCATGGAGCCGGGATGCACACGCCAGTGGAAGCAGCATCCTTGCATATTCCTGTGTGATTCCATTGGTCCATGTCCATTCGCTGTCGAAACCATCCATCATGATGTCGATTCCTGTCTGGGCCTTGTGGTACATTTCCTTGTCATTGTAAAGCCGGCTGCCTTCCAGGAAACATGCCCATAGATAACACTGGTAATGAGGAGCGAGGATGATGCCGTCGAATGCGCCGGATTCCCCGGGGTAATCGATCCTGGACCTGCGGAATCCGTTTTTCCCCGTCACCAACAGATTGGCATACAGGCTGTCTTTAAGTTCCCGTTCCCAGTCATTGCACCCGAGAAGCTCCATGGCTTTGAAGGTGGCCAATATGACCCGTGCGTTGTCATCCCCGTAGTACACCCTGGAGTCGCTGCTCCAGTTGGTCATTCCCTTTATGGGAACATCCTCCCGCACCACGAAGTCCGTGCTTTTCCAAAGATAATCCAGCATTCTGACAGCCAGGTCGCGGCTTCTTAGGTTGCTGTTCACTTTCCAGTCCACCGCCATGGCCAATGCCACCTCGGCGGTACAGTCTCCCCTGACCCAGGCGTTTCTTCTCTGATGGCCGTCATACTCGATATGGGAGCCATAGCCTTCCGAAGGGGACACCTTCTTGTCGGTGGCGCAGATAATGTTCCGGGTGAACCAGCCGATGCTGTTGTTGAAGCATTCCAGTCCGTCGGTCCTGCCGTTCAGGTCCACGGGAGGCTCCAGCCTTTCCAATATGGCAGGGGTGCCTGTCAGGTATCCCAGGATGCCTTCGAAAAGTGCATGGACCTTCCCCGAGGGGGAAATCCTTTGCCTGACATAATCCGACAAGCGGGTGGTGCACACCATGACATTGTCAGACAGCATGTACAGCAGGGATGCATTTTCCTTTGGTAAGCCGAAACAGGCTTTCTCGTAACCCGCCACCTTTGCGATGTGTAACAGCGTATTCTCCGAGGATACATCCAGGTAGACGCATCCGTGCTGGTCGATGATGTCCCCCTCCTCCAATCCTTTGAAAAGGGAGGTTCCCACCACTGATCTTTCCCAGACAGCGGTTTTCCTGTCTGCTTCTTCAATACAGGCATATTCCACGTATGCCTTTATTCTTTTTTCCTCCAGGCCCTCCAGAAAAGCCTTGTCCATGCAGAAGGGTTTGCCCGGGTAATCCTCCGCCAGCACAAAAAGAACCCCGTCTTCCGGGGTCTCCTTCACCGCCTGGCTACAGTCGCTGAACAGCCTGAATGCCATGCCGCTTTGTTCCAGGATCTTTACGAAGTCGTTGTCCATGTCTCCTTTTATGTGTATGATCATCCTTCTGTCCATTCCCCGGCCAATAAGCCGTACAAAAGCAGGTCGGTTCTTTTTCCGTCCCGCAGGATAGCCTGTCGAAAGGCGCCTTCCCTCCGGAATCCCAATTTTTCATACAGGGCGATGGCCCGATGATTGTAGGCGATGACATTGAGTTGCAGCCGCTCCAGATTGAGTTCGTGGAAAGCAAAACGAATCAACAGGGACAGTGCTTGTGTCCCGTATCCCTTGCCCTGATCCGAGCCCAGACCGATGAAAATCCAGGAGAACCGGTTGCTGAAACTGATGTTCATGAGCCCGCATAAGCCCACCAGTTTTCCTGTCCGCTGTTCACGGATGGCAAAGATGGCCGATGTTTCCTTCTGCTGTCCCAGGTACATGCTTTTTAGCTGTTCCTCCGATTTTGGAAAGGCGGGATCAAAGTCATAGTTCCTCAAGAACTCCGTATCCCTGTACCAGGATGCCAATATGGGGATATCAGCCTCTTCGAGGGCATCCAGGAAGACCTTGTCCCCGCTAAGCAAGCAGTTTCCACCCATGTCCTTCATCATCATGCTCCTCTCCTTCCAAGGCTCCGGCAGTATTCGAAATACCAGTCCATGTTCTCCATGGGGATGTTGTGGGGAAGCTCCCCGGATGCCTTGATGAAATAACCCGGGCAGTCTTTTCCGATATCCACGCACCGCTGGACTTCACGCCGTATGTCCTCCTTGCTCCCTTCCGTGATCACCCGGGTGCTGATGTTTCCGATGACAATCTTGTTCCTTCCATATTTTTTCATAACATGTGACATGTCAATCTCGTTCTGAACCATGATCCCATCCACGCCAAGGGCAAAGATGTCATCGATGACTTCCTGGTAATTCCCATCCGAGACAAAAATGATTTTTTTGCCGCTCTCCCTGACCGGCTGCAGGATCCGCTCATAGGAGGGGAATATGTTTTCCCTGTACCATGAGGGAGGGAAAACCAGGCCGCGGGTGATGGCGATGTCGTCATGGAAAAAAAACACCGGTATTTCGCTTTTCGCCCATCTTTTTGTATTTTCCAGTGAAAAACGTGTGAACAGCTCAATGGTATGCCTGAACCGTTCCGGCTCTGAAGCGGCGGTGGTCAGGAACATCTCCCAACCGAAGGCCATGATGAAAAACTGGAACAGCGTGGTATAGTAGATGCCGGTGGCCAGGGTGGTTTTCTCCGTCAGCCTGTAGTCTTCCACCGCATCATTCAAGGCACTGTCCCTGTATTTCCGGCTGCATACCCGGACTTTTTCCCCTTTGTCCTCAAAAGGGTCGTATCCCAGGACTTCCTCTTCGGAGGTAAAGACATGGTCCTCCTCCCATATGCTACCGCTATAGCTCCACTGGGTGACCACGTTTCCTTCCTCCGAGACCTTCCTGGTTTCGTCATCCCGGAAAGCCACCGCTTTCTTGGGTACTCCAATGGTCCAATCGATGTCGAGTCTCTCCAGTGTCAGCAAAAGAGCTTCCACAGGTTGTTCAAAGGGATCCATACCGGAAATTTTCTTAATGTATTCGGGATGTTCGATGAGTTCGAAAGACGGAATCCGGTTCGTCGTTTGTAATGCCAGGGCTCTGAGCGCTCTTTCTTGGGACATCAGGGCATCCTCCTGTTCCTTTTTCCTATCATCAAGTATACCAGATTCCATTGGTCGAGGAACAGGGGTTTCTTCCTTCTTATGTGATGACCTTTCCGTTTTTCCTTGGGGAAACCCATGGGATGAGAAACACCTTTATGCCAGGTACTCCTATGGTTTGTACCCCTGAAAGTAAAATCCCTTCCGGTCTTGCGATCCGGAAGGGATGGGATGAATGCCACAGGATACTCACCCTCTTTTGGTATAGGTCGTGTGGAGCAGTTCATGGGACAAATGCCCCAGGGGCTCTCCCAGGAATTCCCCGTACAATTTTTTAAGATCGGCATTCTCGTGGGACTTTCTCAGTCCTTTGCCTTCATCCTCCCGATACAGGGCTTCCATCCTGGCCTTTCTCTTTTCAGGTGTGGAGGGTCTGGGCTGTCCGCCCCCGTTGATGCACCCGCCGGGACAGGCCATGATCTCAATGAAATGATAAGGGCTTTTTCCCTCCTTGATTTCCTCAAGCAGGATTTTTGCTGCGGAAAGACCGTTGGTGACGGCCAGATTCAGGGTCACTCCGTTGAGAAATCCGAACTCCTCCTTCGCCCCTTCGATGGTGACGGAGGTGGTCTTGATCCGTTCCAGTCCCATCACCGGCTGGACATGAAGCTGTTCAAACGGCAGTTCCCTCCCGGTGACGATCTCATAGATTGTCCTCAGGGCGGCCTCCATGACACCTCCCGTGGTACCGAAAATGTCCGCAGCACCGGAAGAGAGTCCCATGGGACTGTCAAAACTTTTCTCCGGCAGCTTCTTGAAATCAAGGCCTGCCTGACGGACCATTTTACCCAGTTCCCTCGTTGTGAGCACGGCATCCACATTGGGTACGCCGTTGTTGGTCATCTCCGGCCTTGTGATTTCAAACTTCTTGGCGGTACAGGGCATGATGGATACCACGAACATATCCTTCGGGTCCACGTTGATTTTTTTTGCAAAGTAGGACTTGCATAAGGCACCCAGCATCATATGGGGGGACTTGCAGGAGGATAGATGCCCAAGGAAATCATTGTAATAGTGCTCGATGTACTTGATCCATCCCGGACTGCAACTGGTGATCATGGGAAGCAAGGGTTTCTTGTTTTCCAACAACGCTTCCCTTGCCCTCTTTAGAAACTCAGATCCCTCTTCCAAAATGGTGAGGTCCGCTGCGAAGTTGGTGTCGAAAACATAGTCAAACCCCAGTTCGTGCAATGCGGAAGCCATTCTTCCTGTTACGATGGTGCCTGGTTCCAGGCCGAATTCCTCCCCCAAAGCCGCCCGGATGGCCGGTGCGGTCTGGACGATGACCGTCTTCCTTGGGTCGGCAATGGCTTCCTGCACCGCTTCGATGGATTCATTCTCTGACAGGGCGTTGACCGGACATACCGTGGTGCATTGCCCGCAGAATGTGCATGCCACCTCATTGAGCGGCAAATCCTCCCCTGAACTGATTTCTGTCTTGAAGCCCCTTCCCTGGGGATACATGATCCCAACTCCCTGGACTTCATTGCATATGGTGACACATCTCCGGCACAGTATGCATTTATCACTGTTACGGACAATGGACGGGCTGGACCGGTCCGTGACAGCCTTGGATTTTTCCCCCGTGAAACGGTCGTCATCTGCCTGGATGGTCTCCCCTATGGCCTGCAGTTCACAATTCTGGTTTCTGGAACAGGAAAGACAGTTCTGGTTGTGGTCCGACATGATGAGCTCATATAGGATTTTTCTTGCCTGGATGACCCTTTTCGTATGCGTTCTCACCACCATGCCTTCTCCTGCCTTCGTGATGCAGGAGGCGACCAGATTTTTGAAGCCTTCCACCTCCACGACACACAAGCGGCAGGATCCCAGCTGATGCACCCCTTCCAGGAAACACAATGTCGGGATCATGATGTTGTGCTCACGGGCCGCTTCCAGTATGGTATTGTTTTCATCCGTGGCGATTTGTTTTCCGTTGACAGTCAAGTTGATCATAACAGCACCCCTTCCTAAAGGCTTTTCCTGTCGCAGTGCAGGCATCGCATGGACTCTGCTATTGCATTGAGCTTATGGTATCCCATGGCGACTTCATTGAAATTATCCTTGCGTTTGTCGGGATCGAGATATTTACAGGCAAACCGTTCATGTTCCACCAGCTCCCCGTCGTCATGCACATCAGGGATGTCTATGGCAGACCCCTTGTTGAGAATCCCTTCCCCGCCCAGGAACCGGTCAATGCAGACAGCCGCTTTTTTCCCGTCTGCGATGGCGGTGATGACCACATCCGAACCCCTGACCACGTCCCCGCCTGCAAACACCTTATCCATGGCGGTGATCTTCATGTTCTCATCCACGATGAAGGTCCCCCACTTCGTGACCTCCACTTCTTCTTTTCGCACAAACGGAAGGTCGCTGTACTGGCTGACGGCGGGAATAATCAGGTCCAGTTCCACCTCATATCGGGAATTCTCTATCCTGATGGGATTTTTTCTGCCATCCCGATCGAATCCCTTGAGTTCCATCCCGCTGCAGATGAGCTTCTCCGCACTTTCCCTGCCAACGAACTCATCGGGACAGGCCAGGGTATGTATGCGGATGCCTTCTTCCATGGCTTCCTCAATTTCCCTTCTGTCAGCGGGCATGTCCTCGATGTCCCGCCTGTAAA
>JAWOHX010000076.1:0-5768 GCA_046484975.1 Clostridia bacterium | reverse complement strand
AAATCCTGCACCAGCATGCCATCAGGAGGTTGGGCGAGTTGATGAAGATTGTCCTTCATGACAGCAAGATCATATCCGGTGGAAAACAGCTCCGGGAAAACAAGCAGTTGCGCACCTTGCGAAACGGCTTGCATAAAAAGGCTGACTGCCCTTTTTATATTCCCATTCGTATCACCCGCACCCGCCTGTATCTGGAGGATGCCGAGGGTGCAGGATGTTTCTTTTATGCTTTTGTCTTTGTCATCGTTCATGCATTCATCATGCCATGTACAGCAAGAGGCTGTCAATTGCATTCAGGAAAAGCAGCAACATACTCTTGAAATTCGGCTGAGATATGGTACAATGAAATTAGTTATAAAATATAAATATATTGTATAACGAAAAACAACGGTCAGCCAGCGTCGCAGATTCATATCCAAAAACAGCGGGAACCCTTATGGGGGAAAGGATGAAGCACCATGACAGACCATGAAAAAGAAGCCATCTACCAACGGGCCATAGAGCATCTGGCCAACAAGGAATTCAATGCCGGTTGTGATTTACTAAAACAAATCGGGAATTACAAGGATGTTCTTGAATTGCTTGAAATGTATTATGAGCTTTGCCAGGACCATGTACTGTGACAGGCAGGAGTGCCCATTGATTGCGTGATCAACCCACCCATTTGCTGATATTTGCCTTCACGAAGGAGTCGTCGTGCAAATGGGGATAATCCCGGCATATCCTGCCGATTTCTTCTGCTTGCCCGGGGGAAAGGGTCTCATTGGGATTCAGGCACAGGATATTTTCCATCAGGCCTTGCCTTCTTAATATCTCATGTATTCCAGGGATGCATCCCTGGAAATTGTTTTTTGCATCGAAAATGACGGCATTGGCATCCGTAACCTGTGCATTGGTCGTGAGCCAGTCCGTGCTGACAGTTTCATGGTTCCGCTGGGCTTTCATGGCACCCAGCAGTTCCACCGCCTTGCTGGTCCAGACCGCCCAATGGCCCAGCAGGCCGCCCACGATTCTTTTTTCCACCATCCGGCCGTTGATGTTGAACCGGTATGCCGTCAAAAGGTCCACGATGATATTGTCATCATTTCCGGTGTAGAGGGCTATTTCATCCCTTCTGGGAGAATGGGCGACGGCCCTTGCCACATCCAGGGTCTGGTATCGGTTGAAGGGTGCCATCTTAATGGCATGGACGCGGGGTATCTGAGCGAATTCCTTCCAGAACTCAAAGCTTAAGACCCTGCCCCCCACGGAAGGCTGAAGATAGAAGCCAAAAACAGGTATGATGCGGGAAATCCTTTCCGCTCGTTTCAGCAATTGCGGTTCCGTATGGCCGGCCAGACCGCCCATGCTGAGCAACGCCATGTCATAGCCGAGGCCCAATGCGGTGTCCGCCTCCCGGATGGCCTGCGGGGTATCACCGCAGACCCCGGCGATTTTTAAAAACGGCCTTGTCAGCCGGCTTGAGGCGACTTCCTCCGCTGCCATCCTAAGGACGGGTTCATACAGGGCAATGCCGGGATCCCGGATCTCAAACTGGGTGGTGTGTACACCGACGGCAATGCCCCCGGCTCCTGCATCCATATAGTAGCGGGTCAGGCCCCGCTGGTATCTTTCATGAATTTTCCGGTCGGATGTCAATGCAAGGGGATGCGCAGGGATTACAGTGCCGTCCATCAGAAGTTCCAGTTTCTTTTCGTTCATCAGAATTGACCCTTCCTTTCCTGGAAATGTGTGGGTTTATCGGATGTGATTCCTTGATTTAAGACCCATTCGCAGGTCAGATCCATCATCTCACGAACCGTTACAGTAGGATATCCGAAAAGGTGGAAGGCCTTTGATGCGTTGCTCAACAAACAGGAAGCCTGTTCAAAACCTGAAAAAACAGGAGAGGTTCCGAATCTCTTTGCAAATTCATGTGCGATCCACCGGATGGAAAGGGTTTCCGGGCCGGTGACATTAAGGATGTGCGCAGGATATTGGCAATGCAACAGGGACCGTATGGCGTATTCATTGGCACAGCCCTGCCAGATGACATTCACATTTCCTGAGGAGAGGTCCACCGGCTGGCTGTTTTTAACGGCTTTTGCGACTTCAAGCAAGATGCCGTACCGCAGATCGATGGCATAATTGAGCCTGAAAAGAAGAATCTCCGTCTGATGCATGTTGGAAAAATAACGGAATATATTTTCTCTTCCGACGCAGGACTGGGCATAATCCCCAACCGGGTCCAGCATGGTATGCTCCGTCGCTCCCCCCGATGTGACAGGAACGAAAGGATACACATTCCCCGAGGAAAAGACGACGATGCGGCTGTTCCTATATTTCAAAGCCACCCGTCCGGGAAGATAAGTGTTCATTGCCCAGGTCAGAGAAGCATCCTCGGAAGTCCCGAATTTCCTGCCGGCCATGTATATGACATTTTCAACATCGGGAAGACGCTGCAGTGCCTCATCATCCAGGAGGTCAGCCTTTATGACATGAATGCCATGGTCATCAAGATCCTTCACGACTGCGTCATCTGTATATCTGGAAACGGCTGTGACCTGATGGGAGGTTCCCGCTTCCTTGACGGCATTGGCGAGGAGCTTGCATAGGGTGGGACCCATTTTCCCTCCCGCCCCGAGAACGAGGACATTCCCTTTCATGGTTCGGATGTCCTGTATCAGTGCGGAGGAAGGCCTGCACATGAACACATCCAGTTCCTTGATCGTTTTCATTTTTTTAACCTCGTATTTTGGTTCCTTCATTATATACCAAATATTGGCCACATGAAATATTTGTTGGTGAAAATACAGAGGGTATACGGTATAATGTTCTATAAAGAGGTGAGGAAATTGAAAAAGAAAATATTATTATTCATGATGGTCCTGGCGCTGCTCGGGACAGGGGGATGCAAAGCCAAGGAATACCAGGTCATAACCGGACTGATCCTGAGCGCCGGTCCTGAAAGCTTCCTGATCCAGGTCACAAGCGGCAGTGACGAAGACCTGATGCAGGTCCACATCACCGACAAGACGAAATTTGAAAAAGGAATCCCTGCCTTACTGGAAAAAGGAAAGACCGTTTCTCTGTCCACAGACGGAAGGGTACTGGAGTCTTATCCCGTCCAGGTGTATGCGGTCCGGATCCTCACCTACGAATAGGTCATCTTCGACCCAGTTTCTCATATACCTCATTGTAATATAACATGTTCTCGACGGGACAGTTGGAAGAGATATGATTGCCTATGGCCATGAAGAAGCCAGGGCAATTTTTCCCTGTGTCGATGCACCGTTTCACCTCGCAGGTAATGTCTTCCCGGCTGCCGAACATCATGATTCTGGTGTCGGCATTCCCAATGATCACATGGGTCTTCCCATATTTTTCCGCAATGTATCCCATGTCTGTGATGGGTTCCAGCACAAAACCATCCACCCCGCATGCGGCGATGTCGTCAATGAACTGGTTATAGTTGCCATCGCAGGTAAATATGATTTTCTTTCCGGCCTGGCGCAAGGGCTCCAGGTTTTTTTTCAGGTCAGGGAACACATACTTTCTGTACCAGTCTGGATGGATGAACGGTCCTTCCGTCCAAACCATGTCGTCGTGGATCATCACCACGGGGACATCGGATTTTGCCAGTGCGACGAAGTACTGGCGGATCCAGGCAGAATATCTTCTTGTCATTTCCCCGAAGCGCTTGGGGTCGACTCCGGCTGAATACAGGAGCATATCCCACCCGAAAAGATCGATGAGTCCGGATATGCAGGTGATGTAGATGCCGGTCATATTGACCTCGTCGGGGTACAAATCCTTCATGTGCAGGTGGTTTTTCTCATATGCCACTGTCTCCCTCTCCATGTCCACCGGGGGAAAGACCTGGAACGGGTCAAAGGCGAGAACATCCTCTGCGTCGGAAAAAAGGGTGGAAAGCTCTCTGGTGTAGTCTCCCCCGTCCTGGGCAAATTCCGCATGTCCCATCCGTGTCCGGATGCTCTTGAAGGCATATTCCGCATTCACCATGATGTTCCAGTTGAAATCATAATTCCAAGCTTTCCGAAAGGACTGACTTGCCTTCAGCTTTTCTTCACTGCTGCTTTGCCAGTTGACCTCCAGCCCCGTCACGGCCTTCATCAGATCATAAAAGAGCTCAGCGGAATATTCAGTTCTGGGAATCCTTTTCGGCATTTCCAAATTCATGGCTGACAATCCGGTCTGATATGACATGGCAGGCACGCTCCTTTGTTTCTCTCCCTCTATATTATGCAATTTAAAAAGAATGCGCAATATAGTATAATGGAAGGCATGAACGGAATATTCAAAGGAAGCTATAAAAAACTGGATATGGGAATCATCAAGGGAAAAGGCCCTGCCGTCATGTTCGCCTTCGCCTTGGGTCTTGGTATTTTTTTGGTCCTGGCCATCACCCTGGTCATTGCATCCAGGGAGGAATTGAGCACGCAGGCCCTGATTGCCATGATTACAGCGGTTCTGTTGGCGATATTCGCCCTGATGGTGAGCTTCAGCATCATCAAGGTCAGGGAATCGATGTTCCGGATGGAAAAGAACAGCAACCTCATCCAGAGTTCCTACAATGAGGCCCAAAAGCTCAACAACACCCTGCGGGCGCAGCGGCATGACTTTCTGAACCATCTGCAGGTGATCCACGGTCTCATGGGGATGAAGCACTACGAAGACGCTTGCTCATATATGGAAAAAATCTACAGCGAGATCCAAGAGGTAAGGGAGATCATGAAGACAAGCTGCGCTGCGCTCAACGCCCTGTTTCAGGCAAAAAGCAATACATGCCTGATGAAGGGCATTGGCTTCAAAGTGCTCTCCACCACCACCATGAAGGAACTCGGAATGGAGCCATGGGATCTTTGCGCCATCATCGGCAACATCATTGACAATTCCATCGACGTGTTGGAGGGAAGAACAGACGGGAGAATCACGGTCATGATGAGCGAGGGGATCAATGGCTATGTGATTAAGGTCAAAGACAACGGACACGGCATCTCCCCGAGGATTGTCAACAGGATATTCGAGGAAGGGTTCACCACCAAGAAAGAAGGCCACGGCATCGGCCTGTTCATATCAAAGAAGAAGCTTGAAGACAATGATGGACGGGTGGATGTCTGTTCGTCGGACAAGGGAACCATATTCACCATCACAATCGCAAAGGATGTTGAAAGCCCATAAATGACAGTTGCCTCGTTCATTTGTATGATTAAACCCTCTTTTGCCCATAAGGGGCATGAGATGGGGTATAATGATGGATATGAGAGGAGGCGTGCCCATGAATCATTTCATTTTATTGGCGTCCATGAATATCTTCAGTTTTGTACAGAATATACAAACGTTGCAGGCAGTGGTTCTTTTGATTGGACTCGCACTGTTGATTCTGGAGGTTTTCGTCCCCGGGTTCGGGGTGGCCGGAATCCTGGGTATCATTGTAATCATCGCAGGGATTCTGCTGACCGCACAGACCTTGTTTGAAGCATTGATCATGTTCCTGATTCTGCTTGTCATTCTGGCAGTGATTGCGGTTGTCATCATAAAATCCGCATCCAAAGGAAAACTGAACAAGAAACTGGTTCTCAAGGACAGGCTGACAAAGGAACAAGGATTTTCCAGCACGGAGGACATGGAAGTATTCCTCGGTAGGGAAGGGAAATCTGTCACCATGTTGAGGCCTTCAGGAATTGGCATATTCGACGGAGTTCGTCTGGATGTGGTATCGGTTGGGACCTATATCGAAAAAGATGCACCCATAAAAATCACTGCCC
>JAWOHX010000008.1:0-17476 GCA_046484975.1 Clostridia bacterium | reverse complement strand
TTATGCATGACTTCCAGTTGAAAAACCATATCCCTGTCAGCGGGCCGGCAACCAGGGAACCCGTGAACGGGGATGAGCCTGATTTCAGAATCTCCCTGGGTTTTGTTCCCCGGTGGTACCACCAGCGGCTGGGCATTGATTTTTCAAAAGCCTGGCACACTGACCCGGTTTACAGGTATGATGCCCTTCTGCTGATGAAACGGCACCTCCACGAGACATTTCCTATGATCCCCGGTTTCAGGCCTGCATTACGGGAAAACGGGATTGAGCCTTCCTGCGCCACCCTGTCCGGCGTCTTCGGCATCAAGCTTATGCCCATGCTTTATGGTATGCAGGTGAAATATTCCAATGATGACTGGCCGGACAACCTGGCAGGGGATGTCCTTTCCAAAGAACACCTGGCCGGCCTTGCCCCTTTCGACCTGGACAGGAATCCGGTATTCATCCAGCTGAACCGGCAGATGGATACCATGGAAGAACATTTCGGCATGATACACGGGTATTTGAATTACCAAGGGATCCTCAATATCGCGCTGAAGCTCCGCGGGAACGATTTGTTCATGGATTTTTATGATGACCCTGGTTTTGTCCACCATCTGTTTTCCCATATTGCCGGAACCATCCTGCAGGTCTCCAAAAAAATCCAGAAGCGGCAATGCAGGTCCGGGTTTCCCATCAACCTTCTTTCCATGAGCAATTGCGTGATGAACATGGTCTCCCCGGAGACATACCGGGAATTCGTCCTTCCCCATGATGTGATGCTCTCCGGACAATACCCGCGATTCGGAATTCACACATGCAACTGGAACATCACGCCATACATCGATGTGTTGAGAAAAATCAAACCGATGGGTTACCTTGACATGGGGATGGTCTCCGACATGGCAAAGGTGCGGGATGTGTTTCCCGAAGCCAGGCGGGCAGTTTTGTATCCCCCTATGGAGCTGATGGAAAAACCGATGGATCTCATCCGCAAAGACCTTCATAAAATATTCCGGGACCTGGCGCCCTGCGACATCGTTATGGCGGATATCACGGAATCCACCGGGGACGATACAGTACGGGCCTTCATAAAACTTGTGGAGGAGGTTTCAAACAATGGCTGATTCTGCATCCCTGGCTTTCAGGCGTGTATACGGGGTGATGTCGGGGGATCTGCCGGACCGGGTACCCTTCATCCCAAAAATTTGGGTGGATCTGGCTTGTGAACTCACCGGGACACCCCTCACCGATGTCCTCAGCGATCCGTATGTTGCACTGGAAGTCCTTGTGAAAGCGGCCATGGATGTGGCATCTGACGGGGTCCGCCAATACCATTTCCCAGAAAGACGAGTCCTCATCGAGGGAGAAAGCGTTATTGAAACCAACCGGAAGGGCCGAAGGATAGGGACTGTGGACATGAAGGGAGGGCTGATGACCCGCTTGTATGACGCTTCGGATTATCATCTGGAAGACCCATACACCATGGCTCACTACCATTACTGGACCCCTCCCGGTCCTGTGGTTTCCAATCTGAAGGATGTCAAAAAAATCTGTGTACCGGACAAGGACTTTTATCGCCAGATTGGTTGGGGAAAGCGACAGAAGCCACTGATGAACCTCTATGGGGAGCACATCGCGTTCATCGGAGACTGCGATTCCGCCACTCTGGCATTCCACGAATGCCTCCGGGGAATGGGCCAGGCTATGCTTGACCTTATGGATGAGCCCATCCTGGTGCATCGGATCATGGAAAAGGGTGTAGCCATTGCGGTGGAAAAGGGAAAACACCACATCGATACAGGCATTAAAATATTGCGGCTGAATGATTCCATCGCCAATATGTCCGTGATCTCCCCCGGGCAGTGGAGAGAATTCATCAAACCGCATATCAGGGAAGTCTGCGAAGCATTGCACGGGTATGATCCTTCCGTGCGCATCTATTGCCATATCTGCGGAAACATCCTGCCTGTTCTGGAGGACCTTCTGGAAACAGGCCTGGACTGTATCGCGCCTTTGGACCCGCTGGGAGGATTCACTCCTGCACAGATCCGGGAAAAGGCCGGAAGGGAGGCAGTCCTGATGGGAGGGATCAACACCCTGTCCTTTATCAACAACAGCATGGAGGAGCTCGTGGATGAGGCAAAGACCTGTATGCGCCAGGCAGGGATGCATGGCGCTTTCCTCCTTGGCTCAGGCTGCGTGGTGCCAAGGGGCACAGCAAGGGACATGCTGGCTGCTGTTTCCAGGACCGTTGCTGAGTATGGGGTTTATGAGAAAGGAAGGCTGGATAAATTATGGGACATCTGATACCCGATGGGGTATGGCCAACCATGCTTACCCCTTTTACCCGCGAGAATCAAGTCGATTATCACGCTTTGGAAGCCATGGTGGAATGGTACATCAGCCAGGGGGCAACCGGCCTTTTCGCCGTCTGCCAATCCAGTGAGATGTTTTTCCTGAACAGACAGGAAAGGACAGATATCGCAGGCTTTGTCCATAAAACCACTTCAGGAAGGGTTCCTGTCATCGCATCCGGCCATGTTTCCGATTCACTAGAGGAACAGGCCATGGACATTTTGACCATGGAAGATACCGGCGTAGTGGCCATGGTCCTTCTCACCAACCGCTTCGCCTTGGAAAACCAGTCCGATGATGTCTGGCTTGCCAATTTGAAAGCATTCCTCGGATTGATTCCTGATGGAATACGCCTTGGATTCTACGAATGCCCTTATCCATATAAAAGGGTGCTGACCCCAAAGATTCTTTCCTGGTGCGCCGATACTGGAAGATTTCTGTTCCTGAAGGACACCAGTTGTGATATGGACTCCATGCGCAGCAAGCTGCATGCGGTCAAAGGAACGGGCATGAAGATTTTCAATGCCAATTCCGCCACCCTGCTGGATTCCCTGCGTGCGGGGATATCCGGATACAGTGGGGTCATGGCGAACTTCCATCCCGACCTGTACGCCTGGCTGTGCCGAAACTGGATGAAGCAGCCGGAAAAAGCCGAGAAACTCATGGGATTCCTTGGAACGGCATCCTTGATTGAAAGGCAGTGGTATCCGGTCAACGGGAAATACCACATGCAACTGGAGGGACTGCCGTTGCAGCTTTCTGCCCGGTCAAGAGAAGCATCCGGGTTCACAGGGTCTTATCAGAAGGAAACGGAACAGCTTCACATGCTGGCAAAGACTGTTCGCAAGTAACTCCTGTCCACAGGGTGACCGGATGGGTTCACAAGCCCCTGATGTCCACTGTCCGTACATGCCGCAGGCAAACTTCCCTTGCTTTTTCGAAAAATTCCCCACCATGGGGTTTTAAATGGTTGCGCATGTCGTTCAGGCGGTCTTTTCCTTCGGGTTTATGAAACTGCTGGAGCACATAGTAACCGGCACCCCGGATGGCGCAGGCCATCTCCTCCATGTCTTCCAGAGTGAACACCGGAACCACCGTCGTCCGGAATTCCGTCTCCACGGGAGAGTCCATGAGAATCTTGATGCTTTTTTTGATGTCTGCAGTCCTGACGGGACTTCCTGTGATTTCCTCATAACGTGGGAAAGGTGCTTTGATGTCCATGGCCACATAATCAAGGGTTTTTGCTTGCAGCAGTCTTTCCATTTCTTCAGGTCGGGTCCCGTTGGTGTCCAGTTTGGTTAAAAAGCCCATTTCCTTCACTGAGGCAAGGAAATCCCCCAGCCCTTCCTGAAGCAAGGGCTCTCCTCCGCTGACCACCACGCCCTCAATCAATCCCCTTCTGCCCGACAGGAAATCCAGGATGTCAGCAGTGGACAAAGGAGGTTCCTTGTCATTGCCGTGGATCAGCCAACTGTTGTGGCAGTAATAGCAGTCCAGGTTACAAAAAGGGGTAAAGACGGCCGAAGCGACTTTACCCCTGAAATCCACGAATGAATTCTTGACGAACCCGGCGATCCTCATGAGATGTTCTCATCCCGTATCAGGTACTTCCTTCTTTCCATGTACTCTTCTTTTTTCCCCTGATTGTAGTTTTCCACAGGCCTCAGGTAGCCCGTCACACGGGACCACACCTCAGTCGACTCATTGCATTGGGGACAGTTGAACTGCTCTCCCCGGATGTATCCGTGATTGTTGCAGATGCTGAAGGTCGGGGTGATGGAGATATAGGGCAGCTTGTAATTTTTGAAAATTGTCTTGATGAGGTTCTTGCAGACATTGATGTCCTCGATGCTTTCCCCGAGGTATAGGTGCAGGACCGTCCCCCCCGTATATAGTGATTGGAGCGTATCCTGCTTGTCCAACACTTCAAAGATGTCATCGGTATATGGCACGGGGACCTGGGTGGAGTTGGTGTAATAAGGCTCTTTCTGTCCTGCGCATATGATGTCGGGATAGCTCTCCCGGTCCATCCTGGCCAGCCTGTAGGAAGAGCCTTCGGAAGGTGTCGCTTCCAGGTTGTACACATGCCCTGTTTCCGTCTGGAATTCCTTGAGCAGTTCACGCAGGTAGTTCATGATCTCAATGGAGAATTCCTGCCCTTCCGGCGTGGTGATGTCCATTCCCATGAAATTGACAAGGGCTTCGTTCATGCCCAGGATGCCGATGGTGGAGAAATGGTTGAACCAGTATTCCCCTGTTTTCGCTTTGATCTCCCTCAGATAGTTGGACGAGTAGGGATACAGTCCTTTTGCCGACTGGCCCTCAATGATCTTTCTTTTGACTTCCAGGCTGGTCTTTCCTGTTTGGGCCAATTGCCAAAGCCTGGCCTTGAATTCGTTTTTTGTGGAGGAAAGGTATCCGATCCGGGGAAGATTGATGGTGAAGACACCGATGGAACCGGTCAGGGGATTGCTTCCGAATAAGCCGCCGCCCCTCTTCCGGAGTTCGGTGGTGTCAATCCGCAGTCTGCAGCACATGGACACGGCATCTTCGGGGGAAAGGTCTGAGTTTACATAGTTTGCGAAATATGGGATTCCATATTTGCAGGTGATTCTCATGAAATCCTCCACCACCGGGCTGTCCCAGTCGAAGGTGTCGGTGATGTTCAGGGTGGGGATGGGGAAGGTGAAGACTCTTCCCTTGGCATCGCCCTCCAGCATGATATCGCAGAAAGCCTTGTTGATGATGTCCATTTCTGCCTGGAAGTCCCCGTATGTCTCCTGCTTGTATTCACCGCCCACAATCACCGGGTGGTTTTTCAGGGTAGAGGGAACCTTGATGTCGAATGTGAGGTTTGAGAAGGGGCATTGGAACCCCACCCTGGTGGGCACGTTGATGTTGAATATGAATTCCTGCATGGCTTGCTTGACATTTTCATAGGTCAGCTCGTCATACCGGATGAAGGGTGCGCAATAGGTGTCAAAACTGGACCAGGCCTGTGCGCCTGCGGTCTCTCCCTGAGTGGTGAATGTGGAGTTCACAATCTGTCCGAGAAAAGCCCGCAAATGCTTGGGTGGCTTGCTTTCCACCTTCCCGTAGACACCGCCGAACCCTTCCAGGAGAATCTGCCTCAGGTCCCAGCCGGCGCAATATGGGCCGAAAAACCCAAGGTCATGGATATGGCAGGCCCCGCTCAGATGAGCTTCCCGTACTTCATCGGGGTATACCTCGTGGAGCCAGTAATGCTTGGTGAAGACTTCCCTGACATAATTGTTCAGTCCATTGACGCTTTTTTGCGTGTTGGCATTTTCCTTGATGTTCCAGTCCTTTTCCCCAAGGTAATCGGAAAACATGTCGATGGTCGCCCCGATGAGGGCATTCATCTGCCGGGCCCCGCTTCTTTTTTCCCGGTATAGGATATAGGCCTTTGCCGTTTTGGCATGGCCATTCTCAATGAGTACCTTCTCGACAATGTCCTGTATCTGTTCAACGCTCGGGATCTGGTCCTTGAATTGCAGTGTGGCAATGTCCACCACCTGCCCCGCCAGCTCCTCGGATTTGGAAAAATCATCCCCTCCGCAAGCCTTCGCAGCCTTGAAGATGGCCCACGTGATTTTTTCCCTGTAGAATTTTTCGATCCTGCCGTCTCTTTTTGTGATCTTGTTTATCATCTGTAAAATCCCCCGTTATGTCATTCCTCAACTCAGATTAAGTCATAAACTCATTATACGCATCTGTTCCTTAAAAAATCAACAAGATATTGTGTTATTTTTTCACTCTCCATACAAGAAGTGGTGTAAACCCCGATGAATAAAGAATTTCCGGGCAGGAATAAAAAGAAGAGCCGTCCTGTGCTATAATGGGTCTGGTAGTGGATGAAAGAGAAAAATAACAAGGAGTGCCCGTGCATGTATGCAAAGCTTGAGAATATCAAACGCCATTATGAAGAGATCAGCGAGCGTCTCTCACATCCTTCCGCAACCAACAACCAGGAATTATACAGAACCCTGATGAAGGAGATCAATGATCTGGGGCCCATCGTGGAATGTTACAGGGAATTCATGCAAATGAGAGCTTCCATCGAGGAATACAGCCAGCTGCTCAATGAGACCCGTGAGAAAGATTTCCGGGAAATGGTGGAAGAGGAGCTTGTCCAGGCCCGGGAAAACATGACAGGAATCGAGTCCAGGTTGAAGATTCTGTTGCTTCCGAAGAACCCCAATGATGATAAAAGCGTCATCATAGAAATCCGAGGCGGGGCGGGAGGTGACGAAGCTGCCCTTTTTGCGGCGGATTTGTTCAGGATGTACACCATGTATGCCGAAAGCAAAGGATGGAAAAGCGAAGTGCTGAACTCCAATCCCATTGGCATCGGTGGTCTCAAAGAAATCGTATTTTCCATCAATGCGACCGGGGCCTACAGCAAATTGAAATATGAGAGTGGTGTACACCGGGTGCAGCGAATCCCTGAGACCGAATCCTCAGGAAGGATTCATACCTCCACTGTCACAGTGGCTGTGCTTGCCGAGGCAGACGAGGTGGACGTGGAACTCAACATGAACGAGGTGGACGTCGATACCTACCGGTCGTCCGGAGCCGGTGGCCAGCATGTCAACACCACCGATTCCGCCATTCGTCTCACCCACCGGCCCACCGGTCTGGTGGTCACCTGCCAGGACGAAAGAAGCCAGCACAAGAACAAGGAGAAAGCCGTTAAAATCCTTCGCTCAAAACTATATGAGCTCGCCTTGGAGGAACAGGACAAGGAAATGTCCCAGACCAGAAAAACCCAAGTGGGGACAGGGGACCGCAGCGAAAGAATACGGACATACAATTTCCCCCAGGGAAGGGTCACGGATCATCGGATCGGACTGACCCTCTATAAATTGGATGCCATCATGAACGGGGATCTGGATTTTTTGATCGATTCCCTCATGACAGAGGACCAGGCGAAAAGGCTTTCAAAAGAGAATTGATACCCGGGGGTATATTTTGGATACAAAAGTTTTTGTTTCAGACCCGCATCATCCCAATGAACAAGCCATCGACATTTGTTCCAGAATCCTTCTGGAGGGAGGTCTGGTGGCTTTTCCCACGGAAACGGTCTATGGTCTCGGTGCAAACGCATTGAACGCGGAAGCCGTGAAGAAAATATTCCTGGCCAAGGGGAGGCCACAGGACAATCCATTGATTTTGCATGTCTTGGACATGGGGATGGCGAAGGAATATGTCACGGACATCCCAGTCGTCGCACAGGTCCTGGCAAAAGCTTTCTGGCCGGGACCTTTGTCCATGATTTTTAAAAAATCCGGAGTGCTCCCCCCCGTCGTGACCGCCGGACTGGATACGGTGGCAGTCAGGGTACCAGATCATCCTGTGGCCCTTGCGTTGATTCGGGGATGCAATGTACCCATCTCCGCTCCCAGCGCCAACACCTCGGGCCGGCCCAGTCCCACTGACGGCTCCCATGTGATGGAGGATCTGTCCGGGAAAATCGATGCGATCATCGACAGCGGGAAATGCAGGATCGGGCTGGAATCCACCGTGGTGGACCTCACTGTCCATCCTCCACGGGTCCTTCGGCCCGGAGGTATCCCTTTTTCGGAATTGAGCATATTGGTCAAGGACATTGAAAAAGGATTTTCAAAAGCCGTGGAGGAAAAGCCCCGTTCTCCCGGCATGAAATACGCCCACTATTCTCCCGATTCTCCCATGGTGGTGGTGAAGGGCGACCCCTTGGATGTCGCCGGGAAAATCAATGCCCTTGCATCGGCATCCTCCCGACCCGGCATCTTATGTTCCCGGGAAACGTATGACCTGTATCCCACCGGGCAGAAACTGTGCGTGGGGAGCCTCCTGGATCCCGGGGAAATCGCAGGCAATCTTTTTGAATGCTTTCGTCTTTTCAACAAGCTGGATGTGGATATCATATACTCGGAATATTTTGAAATCCTGTACCATGGGGAAGCAGTCATGGACAGACTCATGAAAGCTTCCGGATATCAATTAATTCATCTCTAAAGGTAGAGGGAACATTTTATTTATGGTAATATATTCATGACAAACATCCAAGGAGGTAGTGATGATAGCCATATCGTCTGACCATGCTGGCTTCCAGCTCAAACAGAATATCATATCCCATCTGAAAGAAAACGGCATTGCTTTCACGGATTTTGGCCCATGTGATGCAAAATCCGTGGATTTTCCCGACTATGCCTCAAAAGTGGCCCTGGCCATCATGAACAAGCACTGCGACCAGGGTATCCTCATCTGCGGGACGGGAATCGGGATGTCCATTGCTGCAAACAAGTTCCCGGGGATTCGCGCTGCCCTGTGCACGAGCATGTTCCAGGCCAGAATGTCCCGGCTGCACAATGACGCCAACATCCTGGTCCTGGCAGGCAGGGTGACAGCTCCTGATTTCTCCATCGCAATCCTGAAGGAATGGCTGGGCAATGCTTTCCTTGGCGGGAAATATGAGGGAAGAAATGAAAAAATCACCAATATAGAAGAATCAAACAACGGAGGAAAGAATGATGGCATATGAAAAATACGATGAAATGGTTTTTGTGTTCGATCATCCACTCATCCAGCACAAGATATCATTGCTGCGGGACAAAAATACCAACACCAAGGAATTCCGTGAACTGGTCAGCGAAATTTCCATGCTCATGGCTTATGAAGTAACCAGGGACCTGCCATTGAAGGAAGTGGAGATCGAGACCCCCATCGGTATCGCCAAGACCAATGTCCTTTCCGGCAAAAAAATTGGCATTGTCCCCATCCTTCGTGCCGGCCTGGGAATGGTCGATGGCCTGTTGAACCTGATGCCAATGATCAAAGTGGGGCACATCGGCCTGTACCGGGACCATGAGACACTTGAGCCGGTGGAATACTATTGCAAGCTGCCCGAGGATGCAGACCAGCGGGAGATGGTGGTCCTGGACCCCATGCTTGCCACCGGTGGGTCCGCCGCCGCCGCCATCACTTTCCTGAAAAACAGAAATGTGCAAAGCATCAAGCTCATGTGCCTGATTGCCGCCCCTGAAGGCATCAAAAAAATGCGTACCGTTCACCCGGACGTCCAGATTTTTTGTGCCTGTGTGGACAAGGGACTGAATGATACCGCATACATCGTACCCGGTCTCGGGGATGCCGGGGACAGGTTGTACGGAACAAAATAGGGGGGAATATGGAAAGACCGTCCTGGGACAGTTATTTCATGGATATCGTGGAGTTGGTGAAAACAAGGTCCACCTGCCTGCGCCGCCAGGTGGGTGCCGTCATCGTCAAGGACAAACGCATCCTTTCATCCGGCTACAACGGGGCTCCGTCCAACTGCAGGCACTGCGCAGAAATCGGTTGTATGCGGGAACAGATGCAGATTCCCTCCGGAGAAAGGCATGAACTCTGCCGGGCCATCCATGCAGAACAGAACGCCATCGTCCAGGCGGCATATTCCGGAGTGTCATTGGTGGGAGCCACCATGTATGTGTCTCTCCAACCATGTTCCTTATGTGCAAAATTGATGATCAACGCCGGTATCGAAAGACTTGTCTTCAAAGGTTCCTATCCCGACGATCTTGCCATGCAACTTCTCAACGAGGCGGGAATCAAACTGGTGATTTATGAAGAGGAGAGATGAGGATGAGTTTTTTTCTGACATTCCTGTTCGCCTTCGCCGTTTCCATCGTCGTCTATCCTCTGGTCAAAAAAGTTGCACTTCGTTCCGGTGCGATCAGTGTCCCACATAAAGACAGGCACATCCATGAGAAACCCATTCCTCTCCTGGGCGGGCTGTCCATCATCATCGGCTTTGGCTTCTCCATCCTGATGAATTACCTGTTCAACACTTCCTTTGTCGCAAGCTGGGAACTCATCGGCCTCGCGGCCGGGATTGTCATCATCATGGCCATGGGGATACTGGATGACATCCATGAGCTCAAACCCAGTATCAAGGCCCTTTTCCAGATTGCCGCCGCAGTCACAGCCATATTGATTTCCGGTTCCCGTTTTGAATCCTTCACCAATCCTACGGACATCAACACAGTCATTATCCTTCCCCCTGTCATTTCTTTCCTGGTCACCATTTTCTGGATATTCGCCTTGACCAACGCTTTCAACCTGGTGGATGGGCTGGATGGGCTGGCAGGCGGGACGGGCGCTATCTGTGCATTGACCCTCTTTGTCATTTCACTGATCCGCCCCGATGCGGAAATGGTGGGATCTTATGTCTCCATCGTGCTCATCGCCCTTGCGGGAGGTTGTCTTGGTTTTTTGCCCTTCAATTTCAATCCGGCGAAAATTTTCATGGGGGAATCCGGTTCCGCTTTCATCGGCTTTACCCTGGCCCTGGTCTCCATACAGGGGACATTGAAATCCTATGCGGCCCTGTCCCTGTTCATCCCCATCATCGCCTTCGGTCTTCCCATCCTTGACATCATCCTGGCGTTCCTGCGACGAATCATCAAAAGAAGACCCGTTTCCCAGGGAGACCGGCAGCACATCCACCATAGGCTTATTGACATGGGCTTAAGCCAGAAGAACACGGTCCTCATCCTGTATTCCGCCAGCATCCTCCTCGGAATTTTTTCCATTCTCCTCGCAGGACAGGGCATGCAGAACATGGGATATTTATTGATCATTCTGCTTGCTATCATGATCATGGCTGTTTTGTTCCTGTATATTCCTTCCCATTCCAGGAAAGGGGATTCCATGAATGACCATGAAAAGAATTAAAATCATGCCCGTCCTCGGCACCCGTCCCGATGCGGTGAAAATGGCCCCTCTGGTCAAAGAGCTTGAACGGATGGAAGCTTTCGATGTTCAGGTATGTGCCACCGGACAGCATCGGGAGATGTTGAAGCAGGTCCTGGATGTGTTTGGCATCTCGCCCCGGTATGACCTTGGAATCATGAGAAAATCCCAGACCTTGGAATACATCACACACAGCATCCTGGAAAAACTGGGGCATGTACTGGAAACCAACCCCCCTGACATGGTCCTGGTCCACGGGGACACCGCCACTTGTTTTGTGTCCGCCCTGGCAGCTTTCTATAAAAAAATCCCCGTTGGCCATGTGGAGGCGGGTTTACGCACATACGACAGGTATTCACCTTTTCCCGAGGAGATGAATCGCACGCTGACCTCCAAACTCGCATCCTTGCATTTCGCTCCCACCCTGTCAAACCGGGAGAACCTTCTGAAGGAAGGCATTCCTGAAAACACGGTCCATGTCACTGGGAATACCGTCATCGATGCACTGAAGACCACGGTTTCATCAAGCCATGTCTTTGAATGCAAAGCCCTGAATCAGATTGATTACAAAAAAAATCGGGTCATCACCCTCACTGCCCACAGAAGGGAAAACCTGGGTCAGCCTCTTGTTGACATTTGTCGGGGGGTTGTGGGAATCGCCCGGGATTTTCCGGATGTATTGTTTGTCTATCCTGTCCACCTGAACCATGCGGTCCAGGAAACGGTGATGCCCATGCTTCGGAATTATGAAAACATCCTGTTGACCGAACCTGTCAATGTCATGGACCTTCACAATCTGATGGCGCGGTCATATATGGTGATGACGGATTCCGGCGGGCTTCAGGAGGAAGCTCCGGCCTTGGGCAAGCCCGTTCTTGTCCTAAGGAGAGAAACCGAACGGCCTGAGGCGGTGGCGGCGGGAACCGTTAAACTGACGGGCACGGGGGAACAAGCGGTTTATGCCGATGCAAAGATCCTGCTGACCGATTCCGTCGCTTATGCTGATATGGCACATGCCACCAATCCCTACGGGGATGGCCATGCTTCAGAGAGAATCGTCCGCATCCTCCTGGAATATTTCAACAGAGCATGAACTCCTCTTCCGCAAAACCGATGATGTCGCCTTTTTCAATTTCATAGGGGGTGTGCTTTTTTAGTTTTTCCCCGTTGAGGAATGTTCCGTTCCTGCTTCCCAAATCCGTGATTAAGACATGGTCCTCCGAGAAGAATATCCTGGCATGAATCCTTCCCAGCTGTTTGTTCTTCGGGGAAATTTTATCTCTGCCCAGCGTCATCCCTTCACTGTCCAGATAGATTTTTTTATCAACATCACACACATTGATCAGGCAATGGTCCTCGGTTTCCTTGGTCAGAAGACCGGTGGCGTCCAGGGCTTTGGTTCTCGCGAAAAACCAGTCCCTGATTTTTCCCATGGTTTCCACCGGATCGATCCGGGATGGTTTTTTCTCAGTTCCCGCCTCTTGCCGGCTTTCCAGGGCAACGTTCAACAGCCGGTCTAAGCAGAACGGTTCGTTTTTCATCTCGAAAAGCAGGTTGTTCCTCCATCTCTCATCCCAAAGGTCCTTTCCCGTGAAATAGTTTCCAAGGACATAAGTCAGCAGCTTCCTGCAGGCTCCCTTGAAATCGCTTCTCTGAAAAGGATGGAACATGACACTGATCTCCCTCAAGTCCCGGTCGATGAACACATGCTCCTCTGACACAAAGACATGGTTCTCGTCCAGAAGGTATTCCTCCGAAACCTTCAGTACCCTCACCATCGTTTCCAGGAAAATGATGATATCCTTCCTGCAAGCGCCTTTGTTCGTAAAATGCTCCTTCAGGGTAATCCGTTCACCGACATGATGGATGACTTTCATACCCTGTTCCCTGTGGGAAACACGCAATGGCAGAAATTGCGCCGGCCTGGCGCGCTGGACCATATAAACCATGTACAATGGACACAGCGCTTCCCCTTCCAATTGAACGAACGCCCCGCTTGGGCCTGTCATGAGTTCAGCTTTCATATGCTCCTCCTATGTCAGTTTCGTGATGATATCCTCGTTGTTGAATATGCTGTTGATGATCTCCGTGACGAAATTCATGATTGCTTCCCGGAACAGAAGGGCCACACCCACCAAAACAGCAATGATGATGACAATCTCCACCGTTCCCATTCCCCTTTTGCATTTCATAATCCTGCTCATGCACTACCTCCTTCTAGAAATTCTTTATCATGTAAACCGCAGGGAAGACAAGGATGGCAATGATTCCCACCAGTCCCAACATCAATGGAAAAACCAATTTTGCGCCTGCCTCCTCGGCTCTTTTCCGGACTTCCATCCTTCTTTTATCCCAGCATTGCAGTGCATGCCTTTTCAACATGTGGGTCATGTCCTGACCCCCGTTCTTCACACTCTGGGTGATGACGGAGACGAAGGTGTTGATTTCAGGTATGGCAAGGCCTGCTGAAAAAACCATCAGGCTATCGACAAACGGGCTGCCCGTATTGCAGCGGAGGCTCACTTTTCCGGCTTCCAGATAGAATTCCGTGGCGTTGTTTTTTTCGCTTGCCATCATCCAGGATTTTTGGGGTGTCAATCCTGCATTCACCATAAGTGCGAATTCCATGGCGAAGGAAGGGTAATCCAGGAGGATGGACTGCATTCGTTTCTTTCCTTTGCTCCATAGATCCCATTCCGGGAGGCAGGTCCCCAGGGCCAGTACCCCGTATGAAAGGAACACTTCCACATGGGATATGTCCTGAATGCATCCGCATAGGGCGGGGAAAAAGGCGAATATGACAAAGGAGGAGATGATGCTTGCCCGGTGGCAGAGAGACAGGTTTTTGATTTTTCTGTTGCCGTAAAGAGGTACCAGCCGTTTGATTGTGCTTCCCCCCAGTATTCCAGCCAGAACCAGACTGGGTCCCTGAAGGAATTTTGTATAGTTGGCGTGGGACAGGATGAAGGAAGTTTTCCTGTTTCTTCCGCCGATGCAGAACAACGCCAAAGAAATGAAATACAGGATGAGACTCATGTGCTCATACCTCAATCCTCGATATTTTCTTTCCTATGATGCCTTGAAGCAACATGACAAAGCCGGCAAAGGTCATGGTGACCCGTCCTCCAGTCGTCGAATACAGAGGCTCCAGATATTCCGGCGAGGTCAGGGAGAACAATAGCAGAAGTACAACCGGCATCACTGATATGATTCTTTGCTCAATCTGCTTTTCCGCAAGCATCATTTCCATCTCCAGCCTGATGTTTATTTTGTCCCGGATCATTTCGATGCTGCTTTTCACCGACTCTGCGATATCCCCTCCCGATTTTTCACAAAGCACCAGCACCGAAGAGAACACGGCCATGTCCTCGCTGAGAAATCTCTGCGCTGCATGTTCCAGTGCTTTTCCCAGGTCATGGGCGACCTTGGCCTGGTTGAGTCCCTGACGTAGGGCCTGGATGAACAGATCCTCCCCGTAAATGACGCAATAATCCATTGCCGCATGATCCAAGGTATGTATTAGGGGCCTGCTTACATTGAACAGGGGAAGAAGACAGTTGAGATAATTGAAAAACAAAAGCTCACCTTGTTTCTTCCTGTCCTGAGCAATCGCTTTTTTATCGAGAAGGACACAGGTTGCAATCGTTATGCCAGCCAGGACCGAAATCAATACGTTCCTGTACAATGCAAAGACAAACATCCCGGCCATTCCTGCGTGCAAGGCCGCTTTTTTCATGTTTTTCATCCTTGAAAAGATTCCAGCCTTTCCATCTTCATTGTTTTCATCAAAGGATTTTTTCTCACAAGGGTTCCTTTTCCGTTGTCATGAGTATAGAGCTCATTGAACATGATCTCATCCTCGTTTCGGAGGTTGGTCTCACAGATCTGAATGATTTTCCGCCGGCCTTTATCCCTGGACACGAAGATGAAAATATCAATGGCCCCGGATATCTGTCTCCGTACGGCCTTGAGGGGAAGGGGGCTTCCCATGAGGACCATGGTTTCAAGCCGGGAAACCATGTCCATGCAGGAATTGGCATGTCCCGTGGACAGGGATCCTTCATGTCCGGTGTTCATGGCCTGAAGCATGTCCAGGGCTTCCGCTCCCCTTACTTCTCCTACGATGATTCGGTCTGGACGCATTCTGAGGCTTGCCCGGATCAGATCCCTTATGGTTATTTCCCCTTTTCCCTCCAGGTTCTTATTCCTGGCTTCCAGGCGTACCGAATTCTTCACCGTATGGGGTTTCAACTCAGCACTGTCCTCGATGGTAATGATCCTTTCATCATTTCCGATGGAGCCCATCAGTACATTCAACAGGGTGGTTTTCCCAGTTCCTGCACCACCGCATATGAATATGTTGTATTTCGCCCGGACAAGCTTGTCAAGGAACAGGTATGACTCCTCGCTGAGGAATCCCTGTTCCAGCAGGTAGCTGTGGGAGAAGGGTTTCTGCGGGAATTTTCTGATGGTCACCGAATGGCTTCCAACGGATACCGGGGAAAGAACGATGTTGGCCCTCATCCCGCCTTTCAGGCATGCATCCACAATGGGAGCGGAAAGGTTCACTGTCCTGTCAGATTTCTCGCAAAGCACCTGGATGATTCGATTGAGCTGTTTTTCATCCTCAAGCTTTGTCTTCCACTCATGGATTTTCGTTTCTTTTTCATAAAAGACGGTGAGCCCGTTGATCATGATCTCCGTGACGGAATCATCTTCCACAAGGGGCTGGATCACCGAGTAGCCGATGACCTCGCTGCAAGCCCGGTAGACTGCCCCGGCTTTCTCGGAAAACAGCTCTCCGCAAGGGTTTCCCGGGGAAAAGACATACCCGGTGATGATGCTTCTGATTTCCTGTTCCGAAAGATTTTTTTCCCTTTGCATTCGTTCAGACAACAGGCTTTTGACCTCATCTATCCATTCATTCAAGGTCAACACACTTCAGCCCTTCCCATCCCTGGCGCTCCATCAGCAGCCTTATCTCTTCACCCCTTGGATCCCGCCCCCATGCAACCAACACCTTCCTGTGGCAGGCCCGGATGAGTGTCATATGGCTACTTGTGACGGCGGGAGGGATATCCAGCAGGATGCAGTCATACGTCCTGTTTTCCTTCAGGGCACAGATGAAAAAAACCATGTCTTCCTCCGTCATGGACAGGTCCGGGGTCGGATAGATGTTTCGGATGTAATAGACTCTTCTTATCTCATCATACCCGATGAGACTCTCCATGACCTGGTTCAGGTTCTCGTCCCGATGATGGATGGCATGGTACAACTCAGAGAAGTCCCTTTCCCGCTTTCCCCGGAACGGGCAATGGGTTGTCAGGAAGGCATCAGGGCTCAGATAAAGGACTTTCTTCATGTCCTTGGTCAAGGACTCGCACATTTCCAGTATGGCACCGCTTTTGTCCGTGAAACCGGGGGCGATGACCCCCACCAGTTCGGCAGTGCCTTCCATCCGTAATTGTCTGTATCCCTGCTCGCCGGCAAGGGTTGCACCCATGATTTCTGAATAAACTGCGGAGGCTTTCTGGTACATGGGTATTTGCCCTTCCTCTTCTCCGATTGTGACACATATCTCTCCTTGTCCCTTGTCATCGGACAGTTTCATCTCATGATGGTGCAAACAGATGTATTCCTTGAGTTTTTCAAGAAATGCCTTGTCTTTGCATTCCAGACATACCCCTGTCCCCATGCAGCATTCCCCTCCTTTCCCGTTTCAGTCATATGATAACCGATATGGTATATATTGTCATTATCCTGTCGTTTATATTTTCCCTCTTATCCATATTGATTCATAAGATTCACAATTTTCTTTTTGATGATATAATGAAATTGCCAGATCCACAAAAAAAAGAACAGGAGGATTCCATGAAAAAAATCAAGAAAATGTTTATCACTGGTCTTATCTTGCTCCTACCCATAGGAATCACCATATATTTCATCTTCATTTCCGTCAGATTTTTGGACGGTTTCATCGGGATTCCCCTGGAAGCGTTGATAAAAGTCAGGATCCCGGGGCTTGGCATCATCATTGCATTGATTTTGATTTTTATCACCGGGTTCATATCCAACAATTACCTCGGTAAAAAAATAGCGCATTTCATCGAAACTTTTTTGTCGAAAATCCCCATCATCCGCACCATTTATTCCCCGGTCAAGGACATCATCAAAACGTTGATGAGGGACGACGACACCAGTTTTTTAAAAGTCGTGATGGTGGAGTTCCCGATGGAGAAATCCTACAGCATCGGGTTCATCACCAATGAGCATATCAATCTGGACGGGGAAATTTACAATTCCGTCTTCATTCCCACAACCCCCAATCCCACCAGCGGTTTCCTGATCTATCGGAAAACCCATCAGCTGAAGGTTCTGGACA
>JAWOHX010000006.1:0-10841 GCA_046484975.1 Clostridia bacterium | reverse complement strand
TGATCATCCTGCCTCCAAAAAATTCATTCCCCGGCCATTCGGGCGATGGGGATGTTTCAGAAATAGAAGCGCAGGAGCCGGGATTTTGAATAAGCCCCTGCCCGTTCCATGCTCTTCCTGGAAAAATGGTTGTAGTACCAGCATCCGGAACGTGCCTGGAAGCCCCTGGCCTCCACCAGTTCCTGCAGATTCTTCAGGATGCTGGCTGCATATCCCTGCCGGCGCCTGTCCTCCATCACGTACATGCCGATGCTGGCCACTTCCTTCACGATACGCCCGTACTCCACCACCCCGAATCCCACCAGGTCACTCCCCTCTTCCACCAGGTAGACCTTGAAATACGGGGACCCCTCAAGGACTTTTTCAATGTTCCCGGGGTCGAAAAAATCCTTCGCCAATGCAAAAAGCTCCGTGTCCCGGCTGTCCTTGGCCAGTCTCAGATTCAGTTCTTTCCTTCTGTCCGCAGGGATGGGCTTGTCCGTGTAGACAGAGAAATAGGCCTGTTTCTCCATGCGGGAAAATGAATCCAGCGCATGGCTCAGAAAGAATTCGTCCCCCGTGGGAACGAAGGCGTTGGTGACTTTCTCGTAATGCTTGATTTGTTCGAACACCTGCTGTCCATGGCATGCATGGTGTCCGGACATATGGAACAGGGTGATGGTGGATTCCTTGTGGATGGCAAAGAAACCCGCATATTCATTCTCCCAGAGGATCATGTAGTGGTTGCTGGAGAGCACATGGTCTTCCCAGTATGAGTCGACGATGATGTCCTTGGATTTGTAATGCTCCTCCACCCGGGAAGAGATTTCGTCATAGTTGCAGGGCCTGATGGATATCATGGCAGTCCTCCTGTGGGGATGGTTTTTTCATTTGGTCAACCCGGTTCTTTTCCGGTGAGTTCCCTGGCGCTTTTTCTTGCCTGGTACATGATTCTCTCCTGGTCCAGGGTCTTCAATTCCTTTTTCTCCATGAGGATTTTCCCGTCGATGATGACCGTGTCCACATCGCTGGCCTTTGTGCTGTAGACCAGGGCTGCCACGGGGTCCAGCAGCGGCGTGAGGTGGGGTGCGTCCGTGTCCACCAGGATGAGGTCTGCCTTGCACCCTTCTTTGAGCATGCCGATATCGGTGAATCCCAGTGCCCTGGCTCCATTGCCCGTGGCCATGCCGATGACCGTGGCCGCGTTCATCAGGGTGGCGTCCAGTCCCGCCCCCTTGTGGATCAAGCCGGCAAGGTGCATCTCGCAGAACATGTCCAGGTCGTTGTTGCTGGCAGCCCCGTCCGTGCCCAGGGCGGGGCAGATCCCTTTCCGTATCATTTCCGGGACGGGGGCGAACCCGCTGCCCAGCTTCATGTTGCTGGACGGATTATGGACGGGAACAACCCCGTATTGTTTCAGGATGTCCATGTCCTCCCCTTCCACCCATACGGTATGGGCCGCCGTGACCCTTCCCTTCAGCATGCCGTTTTTCTCGCACTGGCTGATGGGTGTCCTCCCGTATGTTTTGATGCTGTTCTCCACCTCCGTCTTGGTCTCATGAAGATGGATGTGGATCATGGACCCCATCTCCCCGGACAGCCTCACGGCCTCTTCCAGGAGTTTCTCGTCATACAGGTAGACGGAATGGACCTCCAGGCTGGTATGCAACAGTCCGTTCCCTGCACCATGGTAACGCTCCCGGAACCCCTTGCAGGCTTCCCTGGCCGCCTCCAGGCCATTTTCCAGCTGATGGCAGGTCAGGAGCCCATAGGAGAGATTGGCCCGGATTCCGGCCTGCAGGACGGCTTCGGCAGTGGTCTCCACATCAAAATACATGTCCAGGAAAGCCGTGGTTCCGCCCCGGATCATCTCCACGAGAGCCAGCATGGTGCCGTTGTGGATATGCTCCCTGGTCAGTTTTTTCTCCACGGGGAATATGCTCTCATTGAGCCATCGTTCCAGGGGCAGGTCGTCCGCAGCGTTGCGCATGAGCACCATGGGGCTGTGGGTGTGGGCGTTGATCAGCCCGGGCATGGCGATCATGCCCCTGCGGTCCATGATGACATCCGCTTCTCTTTCCTCCCTGCCGATGTAGGCGATCCTGTCGTGTTGGATCAATATATTCCCTGTCCCCGCGTACATTTTATCCGCATCCCCTGTGACGAGATGCACGTTCTTGATGAGTATGCTCATTAAAAAACCCCCCTTGTCAGATCTTCCAGCTGTTCAGGTATTCCTTCTGTGCCCTGGTCAACCTGTCTATTTTCACACCCATTCCCTCCAATGCCTTCCGGGCCACATAGTCGTCGATTTTGTCCGGGACCCCATATAACCTGTTCTTCAGCCTTCCCTTGTTGTCCAGAATATGTTTCGCGCATAGAAGCTGCAGTGAAAAGCTCATGTCCATGATTTCCGCAGGATGACCGTCGGCGCATGCCAGATTCACGAGCCTTCCTTCCCCCAGCAGGTTCAAGGTGCTTCCGCCGGGCATGCGGTAGCCGGTGATGTTCTGCCTTCTTTCGGTTTTCCCCACTGCAATGTTTTCCAGTTGCTCCACCGAGACTTCCACATTGAAGTGGCCCGCATTGGCCAGAAGCGCACCGTCCTTCATCTTTGTGAAATGCCGTGTGGTGATGACTTCCTTGCATCCGGTGGCCGTGATGAAAACATCCCCCAGGGTACAGGCCTTGTCCATTGGCATCACGAGGTACCCGTCCATCACGGCCTCGCAGGCCTTGACCGGGTCGATCTCCGTGATGATGACATTGGCCCCCAGTCCCCTGGCACGGAGGGCGATGCCTTTCCCGCACCATCCGTACCCCACCACTACGGCGGATTTCCCTGCGATGTTCAGGTTGGTGGTCCGGAGGATCCCGTCCCATACCGACTGGCCGGTCCCGTAACGGTTGTCAAAGAGATGCTTGCATTTTCCCTCGTTGACCCCCACCATGGGAAATTGCAGTCTCTTTTCCTTTTCCATGGCTCTCAGCCGAAGGATTCCCGTCGTGGTCTCCTCGCACCCCCCGTACACATCGGCAAGCTGTGCCTGCATCTCCTCGTGCATGATGGAGACCAGGTCACCCCCGTCGTCGATGATGATGTTGGGTCCGAAGGACAATGTCTCCCGGAGATGGGCCTGGTACTCCACGCTTGAGGCATTGTGCCAGGCAAAGACCTCCACGCCGTCCTTTGCCAGCGCGGCGCATACATCATCCTTGGTGGACAACGGGTTGCTCCCGGTGACGCGCACCTGTGCGCCTGCATTCTTAAAAACTTTTCCAAGATATGCCGTCTTTGCTTCCAGATGCACGCATATGGCGACCTTGACCCCTTTGAAAACCTGCTTCTCCCCATATTCCTGCTCCAACCTGGACAGGATGGGCATATTGCTGGTCACCCAGTCGATTTTCCTCTTCCCTTCCGGGGCGAGGCTGATGTCCCTGATGGAATACGCCATGGTCACACCTCCATGTTATAAAGGATGCATTTCACATATTGTGTGAACTGCTCCTTGATCCTGTCCGCGGTCTCCATCACTTCCAGATGGTGCAGCGGCTTGTCCAGCACACCGGCGGCCATATTGGTGATGCAGGAGATCCCCAGGACCTTCATCCCGGCATGGCTGGCCGCCACCACCTCGGGGACGGTGGACATGCCCACGGCATCGGCACCCATGGCCCGCAGTGCCCGTATCTCCGCCGGGGTCTCGTAGTTGGGTCCCCGGGCATAGGCGTAGATGCCTTGTTCCACAGTAATTCCCATGCCCCTTGCACAGCTGGCGGCCAGCTTCACGAGGCCGGGGTTGTAGGCGTAGGTCATGTCTGGGAAGCGCGGCCCGAACTCTTCCAGGTTGGGACCCCGGAGAGCCGAGGGGGCGAACAGGCCGATGTGGTCGGTGATGAGCATCAGAGCACCCTCCTGGTATGCGGTGTTGATGCCTCCCGCCGCGTTGGTGATGATGACATGGTTGATCCCCAGGAGTTTCATGACGCGGATGCCGAAGATGGCTGATTCCATGTCATGTCCCTCGTAATAGTGGAAACGGCCTTTCTTGATCAGTACGGTTTTTCCTGAGATCGTCCCATGGAACAGGGCGCCCTCATGCCCTTCCACCGTGGACAGGGGATAATGGGGGATCTTGGCATAAGGGATGACCACAGGGTCCTGGACCTCGTCCGCCATGGGTCCCAGTCCCGATCCCAGGACAATGCCCACCGAGGGGGCGGCCGGTATGATGCCCCGGATATAGTCGGCGGCCTCCTTGAGTCTCTCATAATAGCTTTTCATTTTCAATCAATCCTTTCTATGGTTGCCGTGCAGTTATTCTCCAAGGCCTCCTGGGCCTGTAAACCAATCAGATGGCCGTAGATGGAATCCGAGAGTTGTGTGGTGGACAGGGAGGGAGGTTTGCCGGACAGAACATCCACAAAGTCCTCCATCATGCGTTCGTCCCCTCCACCGTGGCCGTCTCTTCCGCCGGGGATCTCCAGTATCTCCTCATCGAACAGCTTGTCCACCGACGGGTTGTATTTCCTCAGGCAGACCTTGCTTTCTTCCAGTTTCCCGGAGATGTCCCCCCTGGTCCCCCTGACGAAGATGTTTCGGGCCAATGTGGATGTGGAGGCAACGAGGTTGTGGCTGGAGGCAGTTCCATCCTCGAACCCGACAATCACGCTCTGGTTGTCCAGCATGTCATTGTTACAGGCATACACGCAGCGTCCATAGGGGTTGTCCGTTTGCAGGGACAATAGTTTACGTTCCCGGGTGTCCCGGTCTGCATATTCCTCAATGGGAGCCCAGGCATACATGTCCCAGAGGGTCCGTTCGATATAGTGGCGAATGGCGGAAAAGGGACACTCCCGTTCGATGCTGCAGTCCAGTGCGCACCGGGTCCCCGCTCCCTCCGGCGCCATTTCGGGCCGGAACTGGTAAAGGCTGCCGAAACTGGCGACCTTGACCGGCCTTTTCCCCTTCATCCAGGTGAGGATGTCCAGGTCATGGCAGCATTTGGCCATGAGGATGGTGGATCCGCACTCCCTGCTGTTCTCCCACTTCCCCCGGATGTAGCCCACGGTCATGTGGTGGTAGGAGACATGCTCGTCGGTATGGACCGAGACCACATCCCCGATCTCACCCGCATCGATGAGGCTCTTGATGGTGCTGTAGAACGGGGCGTAGCGAAGGACATGGCATACCATGACCTTTGCATTCATTTGCGTTGCTTTCCTGTAAATCTCCAGCAGGTGGTCCTTCCTGGTGCAGATGGGCTTTTCCAGGAGCATGTTGCAACCGGCCTCCAGGATCTCCATGGCCGTTTGGTGGTGGACCAGGTCCATGGTCCCGTTGATGACCCCGTCCAACGAAAGGCCCTTCCCCATCATGTCGGCGGTGGAGAGGAACCTGTTTGCCTCGGGGACGCCGTAGCGGTCCCCCACTGTCTTCCTTCGAAAGTCGTTTGGCTCTGCGATGGCGGATATCACCACCTTTTCCGGATGCCTGTGGGCATGGTCCGCATAGGCGATGCTCCGGTGCCCCGCCCCCGCGATGGCCAGTTTGATCCTGTCATTCATGCCACACCTTCTCAATCATGCACACTTTCCTTTCCGTCATGGCCTCATGGGCCTGGAAGCCGATCAGATGCCCGTAGATGGAGTCCTCCAGGGTGGTTGTGGAAAGGGATGCCCCTTCTCCGGAAAGCACCCTGGCGAAGTCCTCCGCAAGCCTTTCATCTCCCCCTCCATGTCCGTCATTATCAAGATTCAGGTTGATCACCGTCTCTTTGTACAGGTTATCCGCTGAGAGGTCCGGGGTTCTGACATGAATGACCCCGTCCTCCATCACACCCAGTATCTCCCCCCTGGTCCCGGTGATGTGGATGCTCCTGCAGGGCTTTGAGGTCCCCCCGGTCAGGTTGTGGGTGGCCACGCAGCCGTCCTCGAACTCCACAATGACCGCCTGGTGGTCCACGATGTTGTTGTCGCAGCGCCATACGCATCTGCCGAAGGGGTTTCCGTTTTTCATGCCCCAGGTTTTTCTTTCCGCTGTGTCCATGTCGGGATGGCCATGGAGGAACTCAGTGGAGTAATATTCCCAGGTCTTGTTGTCGATGTACATCTTCCTGGCCGAATAGATGCATTCCTCCTCGATATTGCAATCCAGCAGGCAGAACCTTCCCGAGCCCTGCGGGGCATTCTTCTCCATGAACTGGAACAGGTTTCCCATGCTGGAGACATACCTGGGGGCGACCCCGCTTTTCATGAAGGTGAGGATGTCCAGGTCATGGCAGCATTTGGACATGAGCATAGGGGAGCCGCAGGTCTCACTGTTGCTCCATTTGCCCCGGATGAAAGCCGCTGCCAGATGGTGGTAGCTCACATTCTCCTCGGTCTGGATGGCATATGCCGTGCCGATGGCCCCGCTGTTGAGAATTTTCTTGATCTCCGCGTAAAAAGGCGCATAGCGAAGCACATGGCATATCATGACGGTGAGTTTTTTTGACCTGGCCAGGCGGTAGATGTCGAACAACTCATTCTTGTCCAGGCAGATGGGTTTCTCCAGGAGCATGGGATACCCTGCTTCCAGGATGTCCATGGACGTTTGGTAATGCAGGGGGTCCATGGTTGTGTTGATGATCCCGTCCAGGGAAGGTCTGCTCCCCAGAAGGCCCTCCAGATCCTTGAAGCGCATGTTCTCGGGAATGCCGTGCTGCCCGGCCAGCTTTTCCCTCCTGTAATCATTGGGCTCCGCCACTGCGCATATTTTCATCAGGCCGGGGTTCTTCCGTGCAAATTCCCCGAAGACCCGGCCTCGGTTCCCGGCCCCTACGATTGCAGTCCTTATGGGGTTTTCCATGGTGCTGTCCTCCGTAAAAAGTGTCTGTCCCCATTATACTATATGTTCCCTGCAACGGTTCATTGATTTATCGTTTTCATGTATAATATGGATAAAAACACCGGAGGAAACTGAGTATGTCAGACAAGCTCAACAGGATTTTCACAGACGTCACCATCGAACGCCTGGATAAAAAACATGGCAACAATCCCGCCAGTGAAGAGGAATTCCTGGACATGGGGCTGGGCATGTTCATCCACTGGAGCATCGATGCGCCGGTGGGTGCGGACATCTCCCACTGGATGATCGGGGCGGACAGGGAACCCCTCCGGAAAATCCGGGAGGACATCCCTCCCCTTTTTTTCCCGGAGAAATTCAATCCCGAATCATGGGCAAGGCTTGCGAAGACCTCAGGCATGAAATACATGGTGTTCACCGCCAAGCACCACGGGGGATTCTGCATGTTCGACACCCGCACCACATCCTTCAACGTCATGAACACTGCCTTCGGGCGGGATGTCCTCAAGGAAGTGTATGAGGCCTTCCGGAAATACGGCATCGCCACAGGGCTGTACTTCTCACCTCTGGATTTCACCTGGTGCCTGGACAACGAAAAGGAGCTCCACTTTGCCACCCATGCGGTCCTCCCCGCCAACAACCCGGGCCTCATGGCCTACAACGAAACCCAGATCAGGGAGATATTCGACCGCTACTCCCCCATCCGCACCGTCTTCTTCGACGGCCCCCCGGCCAACCTGAAGGACATCGTCTGGAACCTGAGCCCGGACACCGTCATCACCCGCAGCGAGATGCCGACCCCGGAGAACGATCTCCCCGATGAGATTGTCGGGGAACCCTGGGAGGCCTGCCACCGGCTGGGGAATGCCTGGTCCTACAAGTCCGCCGACGAGGACTACATGACCGGGCACGAGGCCATCATGCGGATCATCAAGACACGGGCCTACGGGGGGAATCTCCTGCTCAACGTCTCCCCTGACCCCTATGGCGAGATCCCCTTTGAACAGGACCGGATCTTTAGGGAAATCGGCCTTTTCATGTTTTTCAACGAAGAAGCGGTCCATGGTGTCAGGCCATGGCATGTCCCCCGGGAGGATTTCATCTACTATACCCGCAAGCATAACAGCGACACCGTCTATGCCTTCAACACCCGGGACAAGCTTCGCCTGGGGGAACGGTCTTTGGTGACCCTGAAAAATGTGCGGATCACGGAAAAGACCCGCATCGAGGTGGTGGGCCAGTCGGGAAATGTGCTGGAGCACCGGCCGGAGGAGGACACCCGCACCCGGTTCCACCAGGATGAAAACGGCCTACACATCGACGCCATGCGTTGCTACCGGCCTTACTCCAGCCGGGACTGGAAGAATCCCATATGCTACCGGATCACCCATGCCTTGAAGCCCAACGACTGATTCTTTTTGTTTGTAATGGGGCAGGCGTTTCGCTATAATGGGACGAGATATTGTATATGAAATAAATTGAGGAGGTGGCGTTATGCGCAAAGGATTCGAGCCCATCTATCATCTCCGGAGGATCACCGACCTGAGGCACATGCTCTATTCCGGTCTCCAGGAGTACGGCGACAAGACAATGTTCCTGGAAAAGGACAAGCAGACGGAATCCTACGGGAAAATCAGCTACAGCAGGTACATCGGGGATGTGGAAGCCCTGGGCACCTCCCTTGTTTCCCTGGGTTCCAGGGACACGAACATCGTGGTCATCGGGGAAAACAGGTATGCCTGGGCGGTGTCCTACATGGCTGTGGTCAACGGGGTGGGCACCGTGGTTCCCGTGGACAAGGAGCTTCCCGAACATGAGATCATGAATATCCTGGAAAGGGTCAGGCCTTACGTTGTGATCTATTCCGGACTTAAGGACTCCATCATGCGGTCCGTGGCACAGAAATCGGATGATGTGAGATACTTCATCGGCATGGACCTCAACCACGATGAGGCGTCCGGAAAATTTATATCCTACGAAAAAGTGATGGAAAGAGGAAAAGCCCTCCTGGCGGAGGGAAACCGTGAATACCTGGATTCCGTCATCGATCCCGGGGCCATCCGCATCCTGCTGTTCACCTCAGCCACCACGTCCGAATCCAAGGCCGTCCAGCTGAGCCATTTCAACCTTGTGTCCAACCTCATGGACATGACCTCCCTGATCAAACTCCATGTCGATGATGTATTCCTGTCGGTGTTGCCCCTCCATCACACCTATGAATGCACCTGCGGCTTCCTGTGCCCCCTTTATGCGGGCTGCGCAATCGCCTACTGCGAGGGGCTCAAGCACATCGTGGACAACATGAAGGAATCCGGGGCCACCATTATGCTGGGGGTTCCCCTTCTGTTTGAGTCCATGCACAAGAAACTGTGGAAAAAAGCCGAGAAGGCCGGGTCGGCGGACAAGCTCAGGAAAGGCATCAAAATCTCCAACCTCCTTCTCAAACTGGGAATCGACAAACGAAAGGAACTCTTCCGTTCCATTTATGAAGGACTGGGCGGAAACATCCGGCTGTTCATCAGCGGTGCCGCCGCCATATCCCCTGAAGTCGCAAAATTCTTCCGTTCCATCGGTCTTTCCTTTTTCCAGGGATACGGACTGACGGAATGCTCCCCCATCCTGGCATTGAACAGCGACGTGGAGTTTGAGGACGCTTCAGCGGGGAAAGCCCTTCCCAATGTGGAGATCCAGATATGGGAACCCAATCAGGAAGGCATCGGGGAGATTGTGGCCAAAGGCCCCAACATCATGGTGGGGTACCTGGATGCCCCGGAACTCAACGAACAGGCTTTTGAAGGGGGATATTTCCATACCGGGGACATGGGCTACATGGACGACCGGGGGTTTGTTTACATCACCGGAAGAAAGAAATCCGTCATCGTCACCAAGAACGGCAAGAACATCTATCCCGAGGAAATAGAGCTTCTGCTCAACAACAGCCCCTATGTCAGTGAATCCATGGTGTACGGGGTCCCGTCCCCCATGAACGACGACCTGGACATCGCTGCCTCCATCTTTCCTGATTATGAAGGGTTTGAAGCCGAATTCGGGGAATATGCCCCGGAGCTGGTTGCGGAGAAGATCAACGGCCTGGTCAAGGAAGTCAATGCGCGGATGGTGAACTACAAAAGCATCAAGAAACTGACAATCCGGGATACGGAATTCGAGAAGACCACCACCAGGAAAATCAAGCGCTATGTGGAAGACAACAAGGGATGAGGAAAGGAGCGAAAGCTCCTTCTTTATGCCTGTCGTCCGGCATCATGACTTTGTTAACCCCTGGTACGGAAAGGGTAATAAAGAATTGAGTCATGTTTATGAAAGGGTTTGCCATGGATAAGATGAAAACCGAAAAATTCAATATCAAAGGGATGACCTGCTCCGCGTGTGCCCAGACCATCGAGAGGAAGGTGAAAAGTCTTCCGGGGGCCGGGGAAGTGAATGTCAATCTCCTGTCCAATTCCATGGAGGTGGATTACGACACCTCCAGATTGTCATCCGCAGGCATCGCGAAGGCGGTCAAAAAAGCCGGATATCAAGTGGTCCAGCAAGAGAACATATCCGAAAACCCCCTGGACGGGGAGATGGATGAAATGAAAAGACGCCTGCTGCTTTCCATTCTGTTCGTGGCACCCCTCTTCTATATCTATATGGGAAGCATGCTGGGGCTTCCCCTGCCCGGATTTATGTCTGGGCATGCGAACATGTTCAATTTTGCCTTCATCCAGTTCCTCCTGGTGTTGCCCGTCGCCATCATCAACAGGAAATTCTTCACCGTGGGCTTTCGGGCCCTGTTCCTTGGCTCCCCAAACATGGATTCCCTCATCGCCATCGGGACCAGCGCCGCCATTTCCTACGGCGTCTATGCCCTCTTCAGGATCAACCATGCCTATGTCATCAATGACCACCCCCTGGCCATGGAATACGCCCATGACCTGTATTTTGAGACGGCGGGCATCATCCTTTTGCTCATCACCGTGGGTAAGTTCCTGGAGGCCAAGGCAAAGGGACG